>CAYZUF010000097.1:0-5736 GCA_964481645.1 uncultured Thermotogae bacterium | reverse complement strand
TTCCTGGAGCGGGTGATACGGACCGATCGGTATGGTGGTGGCCATATTAACCTTCCTCCAGCTTGTCTTCGTCGAAATCCTTTCTGAACGGGTAGTCCGTGTCTCCGAGGGAGTCGGCCTTTAGCAACCTCTTTTTTGCCGGGTGATTCTTAAACTCGACCCCGAACATCTCACTTATCTCCCGTTCTATCCATTCCGCCCCCGGTATCTTATTTGCCAGGCTTTCCGTCGCCGGGTTCGAGCTCTTATCTACGGCCAGCTTGATGGTGGTCATGAATCCCTCCGGATCCAGGGCAAAATGGTATAGAAGCTCGAATTGGCTATCTTCATCCACGCAGGAGATGGTGGCCAGGCGCGCCCCGTTTTCCTCGAAAAGTACCTCGATTAATTCTTCAAATATTTCGGGTTCCGGAGTGATCCATAGCCTGCTGGTCGACTGCTCCGTTTCACCCAGTCTCCAGCCAAACCTACCAGACAGCTCCTCTTCAAATTCCGAAGGATCCATGGCTACACCCCTTTGAGCTGGTCGAGACCGGTAACCAGTCCCTCGATTATCGCTTCCGGGCGGGGGGGACACCCCGGGATATTAACCACGGTGATTTCATTGTCCACGTTTTTCGCGACTTTCTTGACCGGCCCGATACAGTTGTAGGCATCGTGAAATATTCCCTTGGAGCAAGCGCAAGCTCCAACTGCAGCCACTATGAACGGCTCTGCGGTTGCGTCTAGAACCCTTTCAAACCTTGGTTTGGATTTTCGGGTCATCGCTCCGGTGGTCATTAGGACGTCAGCATGCCTCGGGGAGCCAACCAGCTTACACCCAAACCGCTCTACGTCGAACTTTGGGGCCAAACAATCCACGATCTCTATATCACAGTTATTGCAGGATCCCGTACTAACGTGATAGAGCCAGGGGGACTTCGTTATGCCCCAGTTTTTTAGCTTCATCTGGATAATTCCTCCCGATTCATACCCATCCTAATCCTAGGAGGTCACCAACCACGGCCAGAACCAGCGACAGCAAGGCCAAAGGCGCGACGCCGTACCAGAAAAACTTCAACGCTTGATCCGATCTCAACCGGGGATTCGTATTTTTGATCAAAATTATGGCTACCAAAACCAGAACGAACTTCAGGGCACCCCAGGCTGCGCCCCAGCCTGTTCCGAAGCCTCCGAGAAATACGGTGACCAGAAACAGGGGCAGGACGAGCAGGGCCATCAGATTAGAGATCTCATACAATCCGAGCAAAGGACCTGAGAACTCGATCATCGGTCCTCCCATTATCTCCGTCTCGGCTTCCGGCGCATCAAAGGGGATGAAACCAAGCTCCGCCTGTATACAGAACAGGGAAGCGACGAAAGCGAACGCGCCCGAGAAGCTTCCCGCAATCCACTGCGAGGAGAAGGCAGTTAGTTTCAGCGCTCCCCCGGAATTAATGATCGCGGTGGAAACGGCCAGGAGAAGGGGGAGCTCGTAAGAAGCAATTAATCTCAACTCTCGATTTGCCCCCAGGTTGGATAGAGGGTTTCCGGAAGCCATCCCGCCCAGAACCACTGATAGAGCCGGCAGGAGCAGCAAGTACAGGACTACGAGTAAGTCTCCAACGAAAGCCACTCCCGGGTAATTCGCCTTTACCAGTATTATTGAAGCCAGCAGCAGGCCTGCCGGACCAATCAGAGGGAAGATAAGATAGCCCCATTCCGCGCTGCCCTCCGGAATGATGTTTTCTTTTCCGAACAGCTTTGCCACGTCATAGACCGGCTGAAGCGGGGGAGGTCCGACCCTCCACTGGATCAGTGCTGAAACCTTCCTGACCACCCAGGAAGCCAGGATTCCGACGCCCAGCGTGAAGATTAGCCCCGGAAAGACGAAAAAATCTAGCAGTAACCTTCCCACCATTAATTACCCCCTTTCCTGTCCAAAAGCTCCGGCTCCCAGCCGGTAACGTGGACCAGGAGTCCATCTCTCAGCTGATGCCAGTTCTCTCCCTTCGGCTCGTGGCCCGAAGGTACGGACCGGAGGCCCTCGTGGGGACAGGTCGAAACACAGCTTGGTTCCCCCTCTTTTCCCTCACAGAGGTCACAGGTAGAGTCCAGGAAAGGCAAAAAGTCGGTGTATATAGTCCCGAACGGACACGCCATCACGCAGGAGTCGCAACCAATACAGAGCAGGTTTGCTCGCTCCAGTGTCCCCTCGTCGTTCTTTACCAGCGCGTCCACGGGGCAGGCACTCAGACAGGCTTGGTTCTCGCACTGCCTGCAGTAATGAGCGAAAGTCGCCTGCTCTCTGATCTTGCTGATGCCGTTGTTTCCGGGATGAACCAGGTTGTCACAGCTGGCTTCACACCCTTCACAATCAGCGCTATCGCAGACGTCGAGATCGAGCAAGAGTACTCCCTCTTCTTTAACCCCGGTCTTTGGGGCGGTCCTCATGAAAATCACTCCCACAAATCCGGTATTCCTTTTACTTGATCGTAGGTAAATACCGGTCCGTCCTCGCAGACGTAGTATTTACCAAGCTGGCAGTGACCGCACATCCCGATTCCACAGCTCATGTTTTTTTCCAGGGAAAGGTAGATGTCTTCAGGATCGAAGTGGTCGGTTAAAGATTGGGCCGTAAATTTCATCATAATCGGAGGACCGCAGACCACGGCCAGACCGTCTTCCGTATCCATCTCCGGGTCGTCCAGCAGGTTGGTTACCACGCCCACGTTCCCTTTCCATTCTTCGTCCCCCTCGTCGACGGTAAGCTCCAGGTTGATGGGTGAGGAGTTCTCCCACTCGTCGAGCTGGTCCTTGTAAATTAGGTGTTCCGGCGTCCGGGCCCCGTACTTGAGGAGCATTTGGCCGTAATCGTCGGGTCGGGCCAGGAGTTCGTATAACAGCGATCGGAGCGGGGCAAGCCCCACGCCGCCACCGACGACCAGGATATCCCTCTCCTTCATTTCCTCCAGCGGGTAGCCTTCCCCGTAGGGACCCCTCACTCCAAGGGTTTTTCCTTCCCCCATGCTGTGTAGTCTCCCGGTTACCTCCCCCGCTTCCATGATGGTTATTTCGAGTTCGTCCTTTACTCTGGGAGAGGAGGAAGGGGTAAAAGGAGCCTCTCCGAGACCGGGAACCGAGAGCTGGACGAATTCGCCGGTCGCGAATTCAATGGGCTCCTCCGGTTTCAGGGCGAAGGTCTTTATATTGGGGGACTCGCTTTCCACGCTCTCTATTTCCGCGGGGACCGAGCGATAAGGGTTTTCCAGGTTCTCGATATCCTTATCCTCCAGGCTAGATCTTGCTTTCAACGGAAACCTCCTTTAGTACATCTCGCATATCGACTTCTCCCATACAACCCTCGATGCATCTCCCGCAGCCCGTGCAGCCGTAGAATCCGTGGTTCTCGTAAATCCTGTCGAATTTGTCGTAAAACCTGTTTCGCACTCGACTCTCCAGGTCTTCGAGGGGATTGGCGCCTCCGGCTACCCGACTATAACCCTTGAAGCTGCAGCTATCCCAGATCTTTCTCCGCGTAGATGTGGAGTCTTCGCCTGACTCGTAGAGCAGGAAACAGTGACAGGTGGGACAGCCAATGGTGCAGGCCCCGCACTCGACGCAGTCTTCGGCGTATTCCCTCCATACCGGATGGTCGGACGGTACTTCCCCTATTTCTTCCGGTATCTCGAAGAAGTCGTTGATCTCTGCGAGCTCTTTCTCCCGGGCAGTCCTTGCAGAATCTCTCTCTTCTACCAGGGATTCAGAAGCCGGTTCGAATAGTTGGGAATTCTCCCGGTAGACTGCTTTCCCCTTTGGTGAATTCCGGTTCACTTCGATCAGCAGATCGTCGGATCCGGGAAGTTTGGTGACGTTTAAGTCGAAACCCTTCTCGGGGTAGGGTTGACCGCCGACCTTATTACAAAAACACGTATCGGATACTTCGTAACAATCGCTGGAAATCAACAGGGTCTCTTTCCGCCTGGCTGCGTAATAAGGATCGATTATCTCTCCACCCAGAAAGATCTCATCGAGCACTTTTAAGGAGGCGAGATCACAGGCCTTAAGGCCGAACACGGCCTGCTCCCCCCCGGTGGGGGTTGAGTCGTCAGCTGGAAAACTGGCCACTTCTTCTTTGGGTGGCGAGAAGAAGGCTTTGGCAGGAGTATCGAGTCTGGTTTTGGGGAAGGGAATTGAAGGGGTGGACAACTCCCCCCATTTGCTAAAACTCTGGTCCTCCTCGGTTCCCGTGGGTACGAAGAGCTCTCCCCGGGAAGAGAGGTTATCCAGGAGTTCGAGGAAATCGTCCTCTCTGATCCTGTATAGGTCCATATTACCTCCCAAGATCGAAAGACGGGCTCGCCCCGAGCCTCCACAGCCAACTATTTCGCGATTCCTTACTGGGATCTAGCGTTTGCCGATATTCCCCGACCCGTCTCCCCCGCGCTTATGATGATTCTTTTAACCAGCTTCAGCTTACGAATAAGGCTGGAATCGATGACTTCCATGAGGCAAACTACCCTCACCCTTGAGAGGCAAGAAAAGCATATCTCACTGGATGAAAATTACGTGAATATGATCCTTTTCACAGGGATTATACAGAAATACTACCTCGTGTCAAGCTCAGGGGACAGCTATCCAATACGAGCCGGAGAACTGCTGGACCCGGGGAGATAGACCCGGGAGAAACCCGACTACTGGGCCAGACTAGGCGTTCGAGATCATACTTCAGGTCGACCTTTCCCCCGCAGGCACCCTGGAAACGGAGAGGCCCGACCGCTGATCGAGAGAAAAGGAGCCGGCCAAAGAGAGGTCTTTCGAAAAGTTAGAAGCGTCTTCGAGCTGCAGAGAGGAGTTGAAAATGCTACCTCTCTTTCTTCGCGCCACCTGATAAGCGTCGTAGGCGCTGTAACTGGACCAGGCGAAGTGTAGAGTGCCCAAGCCGTAATACATAGAAGTGTGCGGTAACAACACATATGCAGCCGCGTCGATCCCTACGAACACTACAAAGTGGGTTAGTGCCTTGTCCGGCTGATCGTTGATTAGCTGACCAGAACCAGGCAAGATAAAGGACGCGATGGAAGGGACTACCGGAGAGATGTCGTCAGCCAGAGCCAGGCTCTCAGAAGAGAGGATTAACAGGCTGAAGATAAGAAAGAGTGCGAAAGTTTTCGCCGGAAGCTTCATTTCACTCACCTCGGTGGATTTGGAGGGTCAAGATCGTACGTCATTGACCTTCCGTAATTTTATTTTTGAAAAATTGTCATAATTTGCACTGCCGGAAGTGATTATAACGCCATAGGTTCCTTGCTTACAAATTATCCCTTCGGTTAACCCTCTCCCTTTGTCAGCCGGTGGTAGAGGATAACCTCGGAACTATTTCGAGGAGACTCCCTTCCGAAGGAACTAGCCATACAGCTCCGGTTGCATGAACTTGGCCAGAGCGAAGATCAGAGCGTTCCTGTAGGCCTCCTTCCGGCTAATTATCCCGTTGGTAAAAATACCGATTGCCCCCGGACCTTCCTTTACGTCCTCTTTCCCGGTGACCTCGTCCATGACTGGTCCCAGTTCTTCTCCCCTCCTGACCCGTTCGGCCAGCGACTCGGGGAGCTTCAGTCTCCCTCCGCCGCCCAGGTAATGATCCAGTTCATCTACCAGATAAGCCCACCCGGTCAGAAACATTCCAAACTCCGAATCGCTCACCGAGCCCTCCAGGCCCACGCCGAAGTCAAACTCTCCCTTCCCCTTCGCCCTGAT
>CAYZUF010000096.1:0-5739 GCA_964481645.1 uncultured Thermotogae bacterium | reverse complement strand
CTGCTTTTATCCTTCGCCGTAAAGTGAACGAGAGGTTCGAGACCCATTTCTTTCAGCTTCATTCCCAGATATTCCGCCGATATAGAGGGATTTCCGCTTGGGTTGTCGGTCAGAGAAATTCCGTCGATCAGGTCGCTACCTGAGGCTTCCTCGGCGTGCTCGAATATTTCTTCCTGGTTCTTTTCCTTTGCGCCACGCCCCGGTACGAGTTCCCAGGTAATCGTGAAATCGCCATTTTGGATTGATTCCTTAAAAGAATTTGACATCAATTACTCCTCCTCGACTTATTTGAATCATTAATTATTTCTTTCACAAGGTAATTATAATAATGTTAGATTTTACCGTTTGGAGTTACAAGTTAATAACTCCCCGATCAATGGAGCCTTATTCCTAATATGCTAGACATGGAGAAACAATTAAAAAATTCACTGACAACCCGGTCAAGGGGGTTTTAAGGCTTTTTGATAACGCTCGGGAAACCAAATCGAGTTATTTTTCTCTACCCTACTTTGATCTCGTCGTACTCGCTGATCTCGAAAAATTCACGGACATCCGAGACAAATTCATCCCTAACCAGAATAATCGCCTGACTCTTCGAATCAAGAAGCTTTCTCAGGGAAGAAGCAAGGCCGTCGTCTTTCAGCTCGAGCCTCCCTACCTCGTCGACGAAGACTGGATTGCAACTGCCCACGGCTTCAGAAACCGCCCGGTTTGCGAACTTCAGGCCACCCGGCCTGACGAAAAACCTGCCTACACTCTTCCCGGGGGGATTCGACCGTACGAAGCTCCTGCGATCACCGGACGCCAGGTCCAACACGTCGTATCCGACCGTTTCACCCGAATCCATTAGGCGCGGGGAGAGAACTCCTCCCGGCTGATAACCCTCATCGACCAGACGACCGACTACTTTCTGACTTAATCGCGTTTTACCGGATCCAACGGGTCCACTGACAATGATCGGACCGGAAAGGTTCGAGCTTATATGGTCAAGGACGAGACGAAGAAGATCGTCAGCCATAGTACGGAACCCGAAAGCAGCAACCTGGGGTTGAGTCTGGGGTGAATGTTAAACGGAAGAACACCTGCCAGCAGGCTACCTAAACCGGCCACGATCGCCGAGTAAGGCAATGACGAGCTGGCAAAACTTATCAAACCGGAAACGGACTGGGCCCAATAGGGAAACTTTGTTCCCAGCTCTTTTATTGCCTCCATCGGAAGGTAAAGGGCCATTCCCGGTCCCGCGACCAATCCGATAAACACGAACGAGTAAATGGCTCCCGCGCCGGCTCCTATGGAAAGATACTTCATCGATCTACGAACGGGCAATTTATAGATTGCCAGAGCCACCAGAGTGAAACCCAGTCCCTGGGACAGAATACCGAATACTGGATTAAGGATCGCCGGAGCGTTCAGGGGAAGGCTAAATACGACTCCGGAGAAAAGCTTTAGTGGTGCGGCGATCAGTGATATCGCCAGGGGCATCCAGACTTTTCCCGTCTTGCGAAGCGACCACGCCATCAACCCCGTGGCGATCACGATCATTATCTTGCCGGGAACTGTCGGAGGTAGGAAGTAGTGTAACAACCCCCCGACCAGCGCTTCAACTGCTCCCCAGAGCGTCCCAAACCAGAGGACCAGTAACAGGATATTTAACGAAAAATTCTTTAAATTCCTTTGATTTCCACCGAGTGAATCCACACGAAATCACCTCTATAGAGAGTTTAGCAACAAAAAAGTCTTCCTTCAATTGATCAATTAAAACTTCCCGCCCTGACGGCGGAGCGAATCTTAAATCTCAACTGACGACTAGGAAACTCCGTACTTGACTTCTTCCCCGAACTGTCGTTATTATGGAGTTCAAGCCTAACTGAGAAGCTGCAATTCCCGGTTTTCCCTGAGCCCAGAAAAAAAACGGAGGTTCAATGAGCTACCTGCTGGACGGCGGAACCATCTGGACAAACGAAGGTGAGCTTATCGAAGACGGGAGAATTTTGATAGAGGACGGAGAGATCACGAAAGCGGGATCTTCCGAAGAAATCGACGACCTTCCGGAAGATGAAGGGGAAACCATCGACTGTTCTCGTAAGCTCGTGACCCCCGGATTCGTAAATGCACATACCCATCTCTACAGCACCCTTGCCCGGGGGCTGGTACTGCCCAATTACTCCCCCGAAAACCTATCGGAAGTGCTAACGGGTCTCTGGTGGAAATTAGATAGAAAGTTAGACCAGGAAGCAACCAGAACGAGCGCCCGGATCGGAGCGATCGAGTTACTCAAGAACGGCGTTACCACTGTCTTCGACCACCACTCCAGCCCGAACCATACGGAAGGTAGCCTTCAATTGATCGAAGAGGAAGTGGTGGAAAAAATAGGCCTCAGAAGCTCCCTTTGTTACGAAGTAACCGATAGAAATGGAGAGGACCAGGCTAAACAGGGGATAAGGGAGAACCTGGACTGGTTGAGCGCGGTTTCGAACCGGGACGATGATCTCACGGCGGGCCAATTCGGACTTCACGCTTCCTTCACGCTCTCCTCGGACACCCTCGGGGAGGTCTCCAGTTACCTGGAAGACCTGGAAACCGGAATTCACATTCACCTCGCCGAGGGGCGGGAGGATCAGGAAGATTCCCTCAACCAATACGGGAACAGGGTCGTAACCAGACTGGATAACCACGGACTTATCGACGAGAACGCGATTCTCGCTCACGGGATACATCTGTCCGAACCGGAAAAAGATCTCCTCGCCGACCGGGATCCTTTCATCGTTCATAACCCCCGATCGAACATGAACAACGGAGCAGGGGTTGCGGACGTAGAAGGATTGCTGAACAGAGGGCTTTCCGTTGGTCTGGGAAACGACGGTCTGGGGTTCTCCATGATCGACGAATTCCGGGCCACGCTCCTTTTGCAAAAGCTATATCGAGGTTCGCCTAGCATCATGGGTTTAGAAGAAGTCGGAGGGATGTTATTCGAGGAGAACTACAGGCTGGCGGAAGACGCCTTCGGAATAAAGCTCGGGAAGCTCAGCCCGGGATACAGGGCCGACATTACCGTCATAGATTACCCCAGCCCGACACCGATAACCAAGGAAAACTTCCTGGGACACCTTTTCTTCGGAACCTCCGGAAACAATTACGAAGTGGAGACGGTATTCGTGGACGGGGAACCGGTAATGAGGGATTCTGAACTGGTAGACCTGGACGAACCAGCTATCTATCAGGAGGCTCGTAAGGTTTCCGGCCGGCTCTGGAGAAGACTAAAAGGGAAATAAGCAAAAGACTTAAAGGAGGTATAAATGGATATATCGACGGAGATCGCTGGATTAGAGCTTGAAAATCCTCTCATGCCGGCAGCAGGGCCGCTCACCAGTAAGCCAAAGCTGGTCGAAAGAGTTGCCGCGCGGGGCGTGGGAGCACTTGTAACGAAAACTATCTCAACAGAGGCGGCAGAAGTAAAGAAACCGGCTATCGCAAAGTTAAACGGAGGAGTGCTAAACTGCGAAAAATGGTCGGAAGACGTGCCGGAGCGCTGGATCGACGATTACTTCCCGACGATCGCCCGGGAAACAGACGTTCCCTTAATACTCAGCCTCGGATACAACCCGGAACAGATAAGGGAACTGCTGCCGAAAATTGAAGAGTTCGCCTCCGCCTTCGAGCTGTCCTCTCACTACCTCGGCAGGGACCCGGAACCGATACTAAATATCGCCGCGGCCGCTTCGGAAATAACGGACAAACCGGTCTTCGTAAAGCTCTCACCTCACGTCCCCGACCTGGGAGAATTCGCCTCGGCCGCGGTCGAAGGAGGTGCCACGGGGATAGTCGCGATTAATTCCGTGGGGCCGGGACTTGAAATAGATCTGGACGATCTTTCGTCCCCGCTGGGGAGCGACGACGGTTACGGCTGGTTATCGGGACCTCCGATAAAACCACTGGCACTCCAGGCGGTAAACGAAATTTACAACGCGGTCGACGTCCCGGTTATCGGGGTTGGGGGGATTGCTTCGGCAAGGGACCTGCTTCAGTTCGTGGCCGCCGGGGCTTCCGCGACCCAGATGCTCTCCCACGCTATCTCCGAGGGGGTAGAGGCCTACGGGAAAATCATCGATCAGGTCCCGAAAGAACTGGAAAAGATCGAAGTTGAAAATTTAACTGACCTGATAGGCAAGTACGACAACTCCCGCTAGGGGCTCATGTTAGAATCTGAAAGGATCAAAAAACTAAACGATGAGAGGGAACGGTCCGGAGAATACGTCCTCTACTGGATGCAGGCTTCTCAGCGGCCCAAAGAAAATCAGGCCCTCCAGATGGCGATCAATCGGGCGAACGAGCTCAATCTCCCGGTAATGTCCTATTTCGGTATCACCGACCACTTTCCTGAGGCAAATCTCCGCCACTACCAGTTCATGCTCGAAGGGCTTAAAGAAACCAAGGAAAGGCTAGCCGGGCGGGGAATTAAAACCCTGATAGGTCACCAGAGTCCTCCCGAGGGGACCATCGAGCTGGCGGAAGAAGCGGCCGTGGTGGTAGTGGACAGGGGTTACTTAAGAATTCAGCGAAGCTGGAGAAAGACAGTAGCCACGGAAATAAGCGTACCGCTGATTCAGGTGGAAGGAGACGTGGTGGTCCCGGTAGAGGAGGCAAGTAACAAAGAAGAGTACGCCGCCCGAACCATCAGGCCAAAGATCAACGACCGGCTGGATGACTTTTCCGTGCCCGCCGATAACCTAGACCCCGACAAATCTTCCCTAGATTTGGATCTGGAATTTGATTCAGTCGACCCGGAGGAGGTTTTGGAGAGACTTGATATAGACCGGTCCGTAGAACCCGTCCGAATTCACACCGGCGGCACCTCCAGAGCAAAAGAACTGCTTGAAGATTTTATCAAGGAAAAGCTGGACCAATACGCTGAGAAGAGCAACGATCCGACCGTGGATTACCTGTCGGATATGAGTCCGTACCTCCACTTCGGTCAGATCTCGCCAGTATACATCCTAAATAGGGTCCAGGAAGCCAAAAGTCCGGGAGCAGAGGATTACCTGGAACAGCTAGTAATCCGGCGCGAGCTAAGCATGAACTTCGTTTACTACAACGAGAACTACGACGACTTTTCCTCCATCCTCCCCGACTGGGCGCTGGAGACGCTGATGGATCACAGGGACGACCCTCGAGAGTACATCTACTCCAGGGAAGAACTGGAGAAGGCGGAGACCCATGACCCCTACTGGAACGCAGCGCAGAAGGGAATGGTCCTCACCGGCAAAACCCACAGTTACATGAGGATGTACTGGGGCAAGAAGATCCTGGAATGGACTCCGGACCCAGAAACGGGCTACGAAATAACTCTCTACTTGAACAACAAGTACGAGCTCGACGGACGTGACCCTAACGGATTTGCCGGCGTTGCCTGGTGCTACGGCAAACACGATCGGGCCTGGAAAGAACGGGAGGTCTTCGGCAAGACAAGGTACATGAACGCCAGCGGGCTGGAGCGAAAGTTCGACCCACAAGAATACTGCAAGAAAATCGACCAGCTCGAAGAAGAAATTACCATATGACCGACAGGAGTTAGT
Source organism: uncultured Thermotogae bacterium (assembly GCA_964481645.1). Classification (GTDB taxonomy): domain Bacteria; phylum Bipolaricaulota; class Bipolaricaulia; order M55B111; family M55B111; genus JAGXLP01. The sequence goes on along the minus strand of CAYZUF010000096.1, from coordinate 166 downwards.
GATACCTGTGACCCTGACTTCCAGAGAAAGGGTAATAAAAGCAATAGACCACGAAGAGCCGGACCGGGTACCGATCGTGATAGGCGTCAACAATACGACGGGAATCAAAATGGAGATTTACAGGGAACTAAAACAACTCGAAGTGATCGACGCTCCGGACGAATAC
>CAYZUF010000095.1:0-5776 GCA_964481645.1 uncultured Thermotogae bacterium | reverse complement strand
ATGGAGTCCGGAGATGAGATCCAGGTCCACGGCGAGAATGGCTCCCGCAATCCCCGTTTCGTGAGCGCTTTTCCCACCGAGCATTCCCGGAGTGAAATATCCCTGGGGTATAACGTGGTCGAGGTCCGGCAGAGATTGAAGGAAAGATATAGTGACCTCACTCAGAGCGAGATCAAGGAGGTGGCCGAGGAGAAGGGTCGAGAGGGGCTGATGGAAAGCTATAGGCAGAAGATATTCACCTACGGGGGAGATTCCGTTCCTCTGGATCCGGAACAAATCCAGGGTACGGAGGTTTTGTGTCACGACTGTACCTTCCTCATTGAAGAGGACAGAAAGATGTACAAGCACGCTACCCTGGAGGAGGCAATAGACGTGGGAAGGAAAGCCGGAGTCAAGAAGAAATTACTCGGTATCCACATCTCTTCCAGATACAAGGAAAGGATCGAGGAAGTCCAAGAGGAAATAGTCCGAGAAGAAAGCCCCCCTTTCGAAGTGGAGCTCGTGCCGCCGGGCCGGATTTACCGCGAGTATTAGGAGAGACGAGTTCTCACCTCAACCCTAACCCGCCCCGGGCAATACGTAAAAGTAGATCGCGTAGAAGTGGCTGACGCTCCCCCCCATGACGAAGAGATGCCAGACGGTATGGTTGTAAGGTAGTTCGTGCCAGCCGAGAAAAATCAACCCCAGCAGGTAGATCAAACTCCCCAGCAGGACCCAGATGAACCCGGGAAGGGGGAGACCGAGGAATAGCCGCTTCATGACAAATATGGAGAGCGAGCCCATAATGACGTAGGTACTTGCTTCGAACTTTGGATACCTGTTGATGCAGAAGGTTTTGAATACTATCCCCCCGAAGGCGAAACTCCAGACCAGGCCGAACATGATCCAGCCCAGGCCCGACCGCAGGGTGATAAGGAGTAAGGGAGTGAACGTTCCCGCTACCAGAAAGTAGATCGAGCCGTGGTCGACGAACTGGAATATTCGCTTAAGTCTCTTTTGAGACACGCTATGGTAGAGCGTCGAAGAAAGGTGGGCCAGGATCATCGTGGATCCGAATATAACCACGCTGGTGAGTTTCCACCTGTCTTGGAGGGGCAGCGTCCGTAAAACCATCAGAATTAGGCCCACCACGCTGAGCGCTGTGCCCAGACCGTGGGAGATTCCATTGGCGATCTCCTCCCTTCGGGAATGCAGTATTCGAAACTCGGTTCCTTTGGGGGATTCGTCGGTAAACATTTTACCCCAGTCTGGCTTCTAACTTTTCGATCATATCCTCTACTGTTTCCTCGAGTCCGTATTCGGGTTCCCAGCCCCATTCTTTCCTGGCGGGACTGTCGTCCATGGAATCGGGCCAGGAATCCGCGATCTCCTGGCGCTCGTCGGGCTCGAAATCGTAATCGAACCCGGGTATGTATTCTTCTATCTTGCGTGCTAGCTCCCCGGCGGAGAAGCTCATGGAGGATACGTTGAAATCGCAGTGGTGTTCAAGATCCTCCAGGTCCGCCTGTGCCAGGTCTATCAACGATTTTACGCAGTCCGGCATGTACATCAGAGGGAGGGTAGTGTCTTCCCGGACGAAAAAGGTGTAGTGTCCCTCTTGAATCGCCTTGTAGAAAGCTTCGACCGCGTAATCCGTCGTACCCCCGCCGGGCAGAGTCTTCGAACTAATAATCCCCGGCAGCCGGAGGCCCCGTACGTCCAGGCCGAATTTGTGGTAGTAATAGTTACCCAGTAACTCGCCGGTGACTTTTGTTACTCCGTACATGGAGGTTGGACGGAGGACGGTCTCGTTGGGGGCATTCTGGCTGGGGACTTCCGGGCCGAAGACACCGATCGAGCTGGGAACCACGATCCGGGTTAGGTCGAACTCCAGACCCAGCTGGAGCAGATCGAAGAACCCATTGACGTTGACCTCGAAGGCCTTTGCCGGGTTCTCTTCACCTTTTGCTGACAGTATCGCCGCCAGGTTGAATACGGAGTCAATATCGTGTTTTTCGATCACTTCAGCTATCGATTCCTTCTCCAGTATGTTGACCTTCTCCAGTGGTCCTTCTTTCAGGTCGCCTCCCGGTTGCGTCGAGTGATAGGTGGCTACGACGGATTCGTCCCCGTAGATTTCCCTTAAGGCTGGCGTCAACTCGGAGCCTATCTGGCCGGTAGCTCCGATTACCAAAATTTTCCTCATATCTTCTGACATCGTTGGGTAGCCTCCAGTATGGTTTGCCCAATTATAGAAACAAAGAACCTCCCGGGCAACTTTCCGGGCCCGGAATAAGATTTTGAGGTGGATTGGGAATAACCAGTTCAGCCGCTCTGCTCAAGCTTCCTCGAATCAGACCCCGGAAATTCCAGACTCGCGTGCTCAAACTGTTGCCTTCATGGGAGCGGGCCCCACTTGCCGGAAGTCTTCGTCTGAAAGATTTCCTTTCATTCCCTTATGTAAAAATCCCTCTCCAGCCCATCAGTCAATTAGGGACTGAAAGGTGACTAACGTTTACCCTCCATGACGCACAAAACCAGGTCTCGGGCTAGCTACTGATAAATTGCCTAATTGACTGATGGGCTGGATCGGTCAGACATATGCGCTCGCTCCCTAGGATTTTCCGGGTTCTGATTCGAGGGTGGTAAACGGTTAAGGTGAAAATCAATGGTCTGTGCAGACGTAGAGGGGAATCTCCCTCCGGTCCGAGGTATTCCGACGAGGTGAGGATTGGAGCGCCCGTGAGGTATTCAATTTGACCACTTCAACTGGCTTCGTTATCCTTAGGGCAAATAATATACGAGGTGAAAGAGATGCCGCTCAATAAGATGGAGGAAACCATACGGAAGAAATTGAATGAATTGGAGGAGGAGGGAACCCTTAAGGGTGAAGAGCTGGTAATTACGGGAGTCGAAAAATCTCCCGACGGCAAGGCTCCGCGCTACCGAATCGAGGGGGAAGACGGTGCCTTCTTGAAGATGAATTCGAACTCGTATCTGGGGTTACATCTCAATGAAGAGGTTATCCGGGCGGAGGAAGAGAGCTCGGAAAAGTTCGGCTCGGGGCCGGGAGCGGTCCGTTTTATTCACGGGACCTACAAACCCCACGTGGAGCTGGAGGAAAAGCTGGCCGACTTTCACGACAAAGAATCGTGCGTCATCTATTCCTCCGCCTACGCGACGATGACCGGAATTTTGCGGCCGCTAACCTCCTCCGAGACCCTGATCCTTTCCGACGAATTGAACCACAATTGCATTATCAACGGGATAAGGATGGCCAGGCCCAAAGGGAAGGATATTTATTCTCACCTCGAGATGGACCATCTTGAGGATAAACTGGAGGAGGCCGTTGGGAGCTACGAGAGAGTTATAGTGGTAACGGACGGAGTATTCAGCATGCGGGGAGATTACCCCGACCTGCCGGCGCTCGCCGGTTTGGCCAGGAAGTACGATTCGGAGTTCGAGGACGGTGTCTTCACCCTGATGGACGACTCTCACGGGGTTGGGGCCTACGGAGAGACCGGGCGGGGAACCACGGAGGTAACCGGCGAAAACGGTATCGATCTTATTGTCTCCACTATGGGAAAGGCGCTTGGGGTAAACGGGGGTTACGTGGTGACCAGGGAAACGATTGCCCGATACTTGCGCGAGACCTCCCCGTTCTATATCTATTCCAACCCGATAACCGCGGCGGAGGCCGAGGCGGCCGCGAAATCCCTGGATATACTGGATAGTGAACGAGGAAGATCCATGTTAAGCCACCTGAGCGAGATGACGGATTACTTCGAGGAGGGGTTGAAAGAGATCGGCCACGAGGTAATCGAGGGACCACACCCCGTTGTGCCCTTGATGATCCGGGATACGAAGAAAACAAAGAGGATGGTGGATTATCTCAAGGAGAATAAAATCCTGGCTACCGCGATTGTCTATCCCGTAGTTCCCCGCGGTGACGAATCGATCCGGTTCCAGCTTTCCGCGGACCATACCAGAGAGGATCTGGATTTAGTTCTGGAGACGATAGACGAATTCGAGTAGGAAGTCTGACTAACAGAAAGGAGTACCTCATTTGCAATTTTCAGTCCAGTAATCCCGGGCGATCCTACAGGGTGGTAGACTGTGGGTTGACGGGATACCGGGAAACTTACAGGTATCAGAAGGAGTTATTTCACCGGCGTCTCCGGGGTGAAGGGGAAAATACGTTGCTGGTTACCAGCCACGAGCCCACTATCACCATGGGCAAGACGGCGGAGAAAAAGGACCTCTTTGCAAGCAAGGAATTCCTCCGGGAACGAGGCGTGGATTACGTGGAGATCGAACGGGGCGGAGGGATAACCTACCACGGTCCCGGACAGGTAATCCTCTATCCGATATTCGACCTCCGGGATTACGGCAAGGACCTCCGGGAGTTCGTCCGTCGTCTGGGTAACGTGGGGCTCAGGACGGCAGACCATTTCGGTCTGGAGGCCGAGTTCCGGGACTCCGAGAGGATCGGTCTCTGGATTCGAGGAGAGCGGAAGAAGCTCTGTTCCATCGGTCTCCGGGTCAAAAGGTGGTTCACCATGCACGGAATCGCGCTCAACGTCTCTCTGGATGAGGAGAAGGCAAGCCTGATCCGCCCCTGCGGAGTGGAGGGAGCCAGTTTGGTCTCCGTCGCCGACTTTACTCCCGTTCAGCGGGAAGAAGTGAAGAAGGTTTTGTTGACAGAGTTCGACCGGGAATTCTCCGGAGGAGGGGAAAGTGAGTAGAAAACCAAAGTGGATAAAGGCCACCGTTCCCGGGGAGGACGAGGGCCTGGCGGAGGTAGAAAAAGTTCTGGGGGATCTGGGCCTTAATACGGTTTGCAGGGAGGCCGACTGTCCGAACCAGGGAGAATGCTGGCGGGACGGCACGGCCACTTTCATGTTGCTGGGCAAGGTCTGTACCCGGAACTGCCGTTTCTGTGACGTAGAATCGGGCGATCCCGGGGGGGAGCTGGACGAAGGGGAACCCGGACGATTGAAGAAGGCGGTGAGGGAGCTGGGGCTGGACTACGTAGTTTTGACTTCCGTGGACCGGGACGACTTGAGCGACGGAGGTGCGGAGGTTTTCCGCGCTGCGATCGGGAGATTGAAGGAGATTTCGGGGACCCCTCTGGTTGAGGCACTAATACCCGACTTTTCGGCCGACCCCTCCGCCCTTGAAAAAATTGCTACCAGTGGAGTAGACGTGGTGGGTCACAACCTGGAGACGGTTGAGCGGTTGACGGGGCGGGTCAGGGACCATCGTGCCGGATACGACCTGTCGCTTTCCGTGCTGGAAACCGTTAAGGAACTTGATCCGGAGCTGGTAACCAGGTCCTCGATTATGGTTGGAGTGGGGGAGGAGAAGGGTGAGGTCGTGGAAGCTCTGGAGGATTTGCGTCGGGTTGGTGTGGATATCGTTACCATCGGCCAGTACCTGAGGCCGACCGAGGATCAGCTTCCCGTGGAGAGATTCTGGGAGGTTGCGGAGTTCAAAGAAGTTTCGAAGATCGGCGAGGAGATGGGTTTTTGCGTGGTTTCCGGCCCCTTCGTCAGAAGTTCCTATAAGGCCAGGGAGACATACTTGCGGGCCGTCGAACGGTAAGTTAGTTTTATCCGGCTCTTCCGGGCCTTTCGGGACCGGAACCGGGAGATAATTGACTTCGGTCTTTGTAGAGGGAGATGAGGGGGGAACAAATGGAGAGTCGGGTCGGGGGTAGAGAAGTGCACATGCGGGTCATCCGGGATCTCTCGCTCAGGGACCCCGGGGTGAATATGGCCCTGGTGGAAGCGATCTC
>CAYZUF010000094.1:0-5781 GCA_964481645.1 uncultured Thermotogae bacterium | reverse complement strand
AGCCGATTCCTCCCCAGGGCAAGCCCTGGGGCTTCCTCGGCAAGTTTTGGTGAGTATATAAATGTAAGCGTGCACTATCTCCCGGCAATCTCGGGTTCCGGCTATAATTATTCCGGGTGTTCGACCTCTGGAGCCAGTTCTCCTATAATAGACGCATGAAAAAAATATTGACCTACCTCGAGTCTTTTTTCGGTCTGGTCGTTGGCTGGGGGTTACTCTATCTGCTTTGGCTGATCCTCTTCCGGGAGGTTAGTACGATCATCCTGGTGAGCGGGGTCTTTGCCACCGGTCTGGTAGTCTACTTGTTCTTTGTCTTCGAGTTGTCCATCGACATCCCGGGCCGTTCCTTGGCCCGTCCCCTTCTCTGGCTCAAGTTCCTCGCTTTCCTGGTCGTAGAGGTAGTAAAATCCACCCTTCGGACCTGTTTTCTAATATTGACTGGAGATGTAAAGGGGAGAATTGTTGCCTATGATACCCAGCTGGAGTCGGGTACCGGCAAACTGTTTTTGTTAAATTCCATTACCTTGACCCCGATAACCATCGGGATTCTATCCGAAGAGAACCTGGTATATATTCACCACCTGCATCTTGAGGGCAGGGATGATTATCGGGATGTGGTAGATAAGATCCGGTCCACCTTTGAAGAACCGCTTTTGGATTTGATGGGATAGTCACCAATGCTCAGGATCTCGATTGACGTAATCGTGGGCGCGAGCCTGGCCCTCACCTTGGTGCGGCTATTTTACGGTCCGAGTGTCTTTGACCGCCTTCTCGGATATAGTTCTGTTACCGCCAAGATCGTAATTCTCCTGGTGGTTGAGGGCATACTGGGGGGGAGAACCGTATTCGTCAATCTGGCTCTGATCTACGCTATACTGAGCTTTCTGGGTATCGTGATAATTGGGAGGTATATAGAGCGAGAGGTATGAATGTTTTTTCTCTGATCTTGATCTATCTCGGTTTGGTCGTAATGTTCATCGGTTCGATCGGAATCGCTCGCCTGCCGGATATCTACTCTCGGTTACAGGCCAGTGGTGCCGGGGATACTGTGGGGGTAATTGTGGTCTTGATTGGCTTTCTTCTCCGCGACGGGCTCAGGTTCTCCGATACCTTTCTGGGATTGATGATCCTCTTCTTCTTGGTCACCGGCCCCATCGTCACCCACTCCATCGCCAAGTCGGCATTCCTTTCCAAAGTAGAGCCTTCCCGGGTCCGGGACCGAGGTGAGAACGAATAGGGGATGTTTATACTCTTTGCTCTTCTCCTCCTTCTCGGGCTTTCCCTGGCCGTATTGCTCCAGGAACGGTTGTTAAATGCGGTGATTCTGCTCGGGGTCTTCAGCCTACTGAGTTCCGTGGTCTATTTTCTGGTCGGGGCCCCGGACGTGGCAGTTACCGAGGGCGCGATAGGGGTGGCCTTTGTCACCTTCATCTACGTCCTGGCCCTGAGCGACCAGGGGAAACTCCACGTCATTGCCGAGGAGGTTCCCTCCTTTTTCTTTCAGGAAAAGGGGGAATTGCAGGGAGTGGAACTCGAGATACTGCGCGGGTTTGCGAAGGAAATCGGTCTGGAGCTGGAAGTGGAATTCGTCGGTCGCCGGGAGTTGAGTTCGTTAATTGGCGGCAGGAGAGCGGATATAATCGCCGGGGCCTATTTTCCCGGTTACCTATCTCCTGAAGGATTGAGTAACTCCCGGAGTTATCATCGCGGTCAATTGATGAAAATTCACCGACCGAGCCCGGAAGAGGAGGAGATTGGGCTGCTGGCCGAGACTGAACCTTCGGAGCTGCCCGACCTCGAGGAGGAGAATTATACTTACTTCGATTCGCTTGAGGAGCTGATCCGGGCCTACGACGCTGGACGGATAGGGGGTTTCGTCGCCGATTCGGGAAGGATGTCGAACGCCCTGTACAGGATAAACACCTCCCTAAGAGAGAAGAGCGAGGTGGTCAGCCTCGGAGAGGTAGAGTACGGATTTGCCGTATCTGCTGGCGAGGAAGAGTTGCTTGAGCAGTTGAATGATTACTTGCTGGAGTCGGCTCGTTCGGGCGAAATTGACGGACTATTGGCGGATCACTTTCGGTGATTGGCATGAGCAAGTATCCGGTGTCCATAAAAGCGGTCGTCGTGGTAGTCCTGGTCTCCCTTTTTGCCGCTGTTACTATTGTTGCCCTCGTTATAGGGGGAGGTGAGGAAATTTCGCGGATAGGTGGAGTATACCTAGAACAGGGTCTGGAGTTCCCGAATATATCCAATTCAGTCTTTGGGGTTTATGGAATGTACAGGTTCTACGACACGTTGTTTGAGTTGTTGATATTCTCGACAGCTGTGCTGGGAATCACCATATTTTCCGACCTGGAGGCCTCGCTGGGTTCGGGGTCATCCCGAGAGCCGGTAGAATCTCACGTGGTCTCCGCCTCGGCCTCTTTCCTTTACCCGATCATTGCCGTTTTTGGTATCTACCTTGCCTTTAGCGCTCACCTGGGGCCCGGGGGAGGTTTTGCCGGCGGGGTAATCAGCGGAACCGGGGTCCTTCTACTCGCACTGGCAAAGGGAGCCGAGGAGACCGGACGCAGGTTTCGCGAGGATTCCATCAAGCGAGTTGAATACCTGATGCTTTTCCTGGCCCTGCTGGTAGCAATTCTCGGCGCACTATACACTACGGGGATTTACAGCGGCCTCCCGGGGATGGGAGTAATCACCCTGGTAAATATCTCGATTGCAATGAAGGTTTTCATCGGTACCTGGGCCATACTCCACTTCTTCGTCAAACATAGAGGAGAAGTATGAGCAATCTGGCATCTGCGATTTCGATAGTTATCGTCTGCGTGGGAATAGTGGGTTTAATTCTCAAGAGAAACCTCCTGATGAAGTTGTTGAGCCTGAACGTAGTAAATACGGCTACCATCCTTTTCTTCGTCCTGGTAGTCTACAACCCCGGAGATAGGGCACCGATCGGCCCGGAGGTCGGTCTCCAGTTTGCCGATCCCCTGCCCCAGGCTCTGGTCCTTACATCCATAGTCATCAACTTCGGCGTCCTGGCCCTCTCCCTCTTGTTTACCATGGTCCTCGTGAAGCGTTACCACACTCTCGATCTGAAGAAGATAGAACAGTTCGTTAAAGAGGAGTTCGCGGAGGAGGAGTCATGATTGCCCTATTGACAGGAGTGACTTCTTACCTCTCCGCGGGAATCTTAAGCCTTCTCTATTCCAGATACAAATTTTGGTTTAGCATGCTGGGTTGGGCGGGCGCTTCCTACGGCCTGGCAAGGGGGGCGGTCCTTTACCGGAAATCGGGCTCCGTGGTCGGTAGTCTGGGGAAATGGGGTCGTCTGGGGATAGAGATCAAAATAGACCAGACCACGCTCCTGTTTGCCGCTCTGGTCGTCTTCGTGAACTTCTTTACTCTCCTGTATCTAAGGGGGAAGCGAGAGGGGACGTTCTATTGCCTTTACAATTTCCTTCTGGCGGCCGTGTATTCGGTCGCCTTTTCCCACGACCTGTTCAACCTCTACGTTACCATAGAGTTTATGTCCCTGGTTGCCATCCTCCTGATAGGATACCAGCGAAAGGCATATCAAATTTATGCAGGGGCCAAATACCTGCTTATTTCCTCGCTGGCTATGAGCCTCTACCTGATTGGGCTGGGGCTGGTTTACAGGGTTGGTGGTTATCTAGCCATCAGCCAGTTAGCCCGATCTTTGGACGGGAATGAGAGCTTTACCCTCTCTCTCGGGCTCGGCCTGATGGTAGCCGGTTTGGCCGTTAAAGGGGGAGTGTTTCTCTTTAGCATGTGGCTGCCGGACGCCCACTCCTACAGCGAGACCGTGGTCTCGGCCCTTCTTTCCGGAATGGCAATTAAGTCCGGCTTGATCGGGATTATCCGGCTTTCGGAGTTAGTCGAGTGGGGCCAGCTTTTGCTCGTGCTGGGTGCTCTCACCGGTATTGCGGGGGCAGTATTTGCTTTCTTGGGCCAGAAACCAAAGCGGATACTGGCCTATTCGACCATCTCTCAGGTGGGTTACATCTTGCTTGGGGTTGGTACCGGGACCGCCGCGGGGATCCTGGCTGCCTCGCTCCACTTATTCTTTCACGGCCTTTTTAAGAGTCTGCTCTTCCTCTCCGTGGGGGCGGCCGGGGTTGGGGGAAAAAATATCGATCGGCCCCGCCACCTCTCCCTGCCCCTGACAAGCAAGGCAGGATTGCTGGTCGGGTCACTCTCCATAATGGCTATTCCACCTTTCAACAAATATTTTAGCAAAACTCTTCTGGCCGAGCAGGTGAACCAGCAGTGGGTCTGGTTTGCGATGGTGGCCATCGGATTCGGAACGGCCCTGTACACGTTGAAGCTTAACCGGGCTTTGATTGTTGAAGCCGGGACTGAGGAGTTTGGTGAGAATGACCCCTCGGTAGGGATATTTGCGCTGACCGTTGGTTTGTCCAGCTTTGTTGCCTGGCTCCTGTTGGGGAGCGCGGAGATGGTCCACTTGTTGGCTTTGCGTCACCTGGCCGTCTACCTGGTAATCCCTCTGGCCGGGGGATTAGTACTTCTCGGTTTCGGGAGAAGATTGAGCGAGGTATCCCCGCCTTCGTTTCCCTTTGACCTGGATAACTCCTTAATCTCCCTATTTGTGGGGTTTCTGCTTATTGTGCTGGTTCTGGTTGTACTTTGACTTATTTGTGCCTGATTCGAGGGGGTTTCATCCGCTGTTTTGAGTTAACTGTCGGAGACCCGGGCGTTGAGAGTAGAAGAAACTTTCTCGAAAACCGTGTCTCGATTCTCTTTGGTAAGTTTTATCAGCTCAAAATTCTCTTTAATTCTCCGGAGCAGCGGGTGACTGGACCGGCGATGTACGGTGAACAGGCAGTCTATTTCCGCATCCAGGACTCTTTTGACCCCCTGAATAAATGTTTCCGATTTTAGCTCCATAGGTCCGATTTCATCGACAATTAGCAGGTCCTTTTCCTTAAGACCCTCCTCAATTGCTCGGGAGGCAATAGAATTTAGTTGATCCAGACAGACCGAATACTTCCCCACCGAGGGGCCGGAGCACTTTTTTACGTGGGAGAGCAGCCCCCTCTTTCCCGTACTCAGATCTTCTAGCCGGAAACCTGCCCGGGTGCCCCCGCTCCTGATCTCCTTGGTAATGATTCCTCCGACCTCCCCCGCGAAATCTTTAGCCACCCGACTGCACAGGGTGGTCTTACCGCACCCCGGAGATCCGGTTATGGCAATTCTTTTGCTCACTTGAACCACCAGTTAAAAAGTCTACGGGGAGAGATTTGGGAGGGCAAACAATATCCTATTCCCTGTCCCATGGGCGGAAAATCAAGCTGTGCTACCGGTCGAGTTAAAAGTCGTGCTGGTAGGAAAGCGTAATAGTCAACAGTACGATCAGGGCTACGAAGACCCAGACGTTCACGTACCAGAAGAGAACGACAATGGCGTAGAGAAAGCCGCGCCTCCCGAGCATATAGCGCTGGCTGCCTTTGACGAATAGTTTTTCCAGATAAGCCAAAGCGGAGGTACCTTCGATTTTCGCCAATTTGTCGGGGTCGGTTTTGATAAGAACCGTCAGGTTGTTTAGATGTCTCAGGGCGAGTAATAAGTTGAGGAAGGAGTAAGTCAGGGTGAAGAAGGTGAGCCAGGCGGGATAGTCGACGGCACTAATAATCCCCTGACCGCTGGAGCTGGAGACTTCGGTCAACCCGTAGGTGAGAAGGAAACCTATTAGCAGGATGCTTGCGGAGGCCAGGAAGGTGATGCTCATTATCATGTTCC
>CAYZUF010000093.1:0-5827 GCA_964481645.1 uncultured Thermotogae bacterium | reverse complement strand
TAAAAGAGAAAAAACCTTCCATCAAAGTGGTTGGAGTAGAACCACCACAGGGACATACAATACAAGGCCTAAAGAATATGGACGAAGCAGCAATCCCCGAGATCTATCAGCCCGAGTTACTGGACGAGAAAATTACTATTGGAGATGAACGGGCTTTCCGGCTAGCCAGGTTACTTGCCAAACAGGAAGGGATTTTCGTGGGTATGTCAAGCGGAGCTGCAGTTGCCGCTGCTTTAAAAGTAGCGGAAGATACGGGCCGAGTAAAAATTGTGACCCTCCTCCCGGATCGAGGAGAACGTTACCTTAGTACCACGCTTTTTCGATCCGTCTGCGGAAAATGTCCCCCCTGATAAAGAGAATTGGTCCATGGGTGAAACTGATGGTTTCCGCGGGGAAATGGGATTTCCCCAATTGGGTTCTGTATAGGTCCATTCTGACCAGATTACCAACTCGGACATCTAGTCTACCGCATTATGTTATCTAAATGCCCCACTATCCGGTTTCTGACCCCGTTTGTGTTGAAGGAAGCTTTGTTTCCTCAACCCTTAATGTGCTCTTTAATTGCCCCTTTCTCCTGGTTGATCACTGTCGGGTTGAATTCCCCTCGTGGGTTCGTTATACTGCTTTCAATATACGGGTGACAAAATTTATGTTTTCTTCTTTTATCCATCTTCATCAAATGAGCTACTCTGAGCCTGTTAGCTCAATTAGCTCAAACTTCGGTCCCACTTCCAAAGGGTCCCTCCCGTTATCCTTCCTTCAGACGAGGCCGAAGGGGAGCTAATTCCCCTTTCCTGTTTAACTACCTATTTTTCTAACTATTTACATATAGTCGGTTTAGTGATGAACTTTAGTACGCTATGCGATCAATAGACCTTCTTTATTGATCTCTACTACGTTAATTTAGGAGGTGTTGTGCTATGGTAAACTGTCCGGAGTGTGAAACGGAAATAGATCTTCCGGAAGACACTATACAAAATGAAATTCTAGACTGCCCTACTTGCGGGCTGGAACTGGAGGTAGTGGGCCTGAATCCCGCGGAGGTCGACCTGGCCCCCGAGGAAGAAGAGGACTGGGGTGAATAATCATTGAAGGTCAACCTTGGTATCCTGGCATCCCGAATAAGGGTGGAGGAAAAGCTGTTGATTAAGGAAGCGGAAGAGAGGAGGGAAATAAACTTGACTCTGGTGGATCCGAGAAAGTTAATCTGGGACCGTTCCCAACTGTCGGAACTGGATGTACTCCTGGATCGGGAAATTTCACAGTCCAGGGCCTATCACGTAATGGAGTTACTGTCCGGTAGCTCAGTTAGTCTGGTCAATGACTTCCGGACGGTTCAGCTTTGCGGGGACAAGGCATTCACCTCGGTCAAACTCAAAAAATATGGGATCCCTATCCCGGACTTCAGGGTGGCCTTCGACCGGAACAGCGCCCTCCGGGCGGTTGAAGAACTGGGCTATCCCGTGGTACTAAAGCCGGTGGATGGATCTTGGGGAAGAATGGTGGCCAAGATAACCAACCGAGAGGCCGCGGAGGCGACGATTGAGCACAAGTCCAACCTGGACTCTCGTTTCCATTCAATTTACTACCTCCAGGAGTATATAGAGACCAACAACAAGGATATTAGGGCGTTCGTAGTGGGTAATGATGTGATTGGGGCCGCCTATAGGGAATCCGATCACTGGATCACCAACGCGGCTCGGGGAGGAGAATCCAAGCCATATCCTCTTACAGACCGGCTGGAAAGAATCGTAACCGAGACCAGCGGGATCTTTGGCGGGGCCGCCTTGGCCGTGGATCTACTTGAAAGCGATCGCGGGTTGCTAATCAACGAAATCAACTGCTCGATGGAGTTCAAAGAATCCATGAAAGTGATCGACGGGGATATCCCCGAAAGGTTGCTCGACTATACGATTCAACAAGCTCAAGTATCCGAGGAGGTAGCTCGAAACCAATGCCCAGCTTAAATTTAGGTCTTCTCTTTTCCCGAATCAGGGTGGAGGAGAAGTTGTTGATCAAGGAGGCCAAGCGCCGGGGCCACCAGGTAAGACGAGTTGACAGTAGGGAGTTGGTATTTGACTTCGAGGACGACTACGACCTGGATGTCTTGTTGGAAAGGGACGTATCTCACTCCCGGGCGCTGTACATACTTAACCTGTTCGAAAACGGGGACGTACCCACCGTGAACTCATATAAGACCGCCCGAACCTGCGGAGACAAGATAGCTACCACCAAGGCACTCCAGGAAGCCGGGGTCCCCACCCCGGAGGTCAAGGTGGCATTCACCCAGGAAAGCGCCCTCGCCGCGATAGAAGAGATGGGATACCCAGTAGTACTAAAACCCGTCACGGGCTCCTGGGGCAGGCTGTTGGCAAAAATAAACGACAGGGATGCCGCGGAGGCGGTCCTGGAACATAAAAGCCAGCTCGGCTCTTACTATCACAAGATATTCTACATCCAGGAATACGTGGACAAACCGGATCGAGACATAAGGGTTTTCGTGGTCGGGGACGAGACAATCGCCGCAATTTACAGGGAATCCGAACATTGGATTACGAACACGGCCCGAGGTGGAGAAGCAGCTAATTGCCCGGTTACGCAGGAGATAGATCAAATCTGTGTAGACGCTGCCTGTGCGGTAGGTGGGGGGGTCTTGGCGGTGGATCTGCTGGAAGGAGCCGGCGGGCTCACGGTAGCCGAAGTCAATTATACGGTGGAGTTCAAAAATAGCGTCGAACCGACAGGAGTGGACATTCCGGCAAAGATCATCGATTACGTGGAGAAAGTCGGGGAAGGGTGATGGCTGTGAGCGAGAATATTATATCCGGGATAATCGGAGGATCAGGTTACACGGGCGGAGAGTTGGCCCGAATATTAGTAGAGCATCCCTGCCTGGAACTGGCGGTGGCGACTTCGAGGCAACACGAGGGAAGGTCAATAGCCAAGCTCCATCCTAATTTGAGAGGAAAAACGGATCTACGGTTTGTCCACCCTGAAACACTGGGCAAGGAATGTCCCGATTTGGATTTACTTTTCACTGCCTTGCCCCACGGAAGATCGATGGAATTAATGGAGAACTATCTCCCGCTGTCGGAAAAGATAGTCGATCTATCCGGCGATTTTAGGTTGACGGAGGCCAAAAATTACGAGAAGTGGTATGGCAGACAGCACCTCCTACCGGAGCTTAACGACAAATTCGTCTATGGGCTCCCGGAGGTTCACAGAGGCGAGATAGAAGGGGCTAACTATATTGCCTCCCCAGGCTGTACCGCGACTTCTGCCATAATTCCACTCTATCCCGTAGTTTCTGAGTTTGGAGCAAAAATAGACCGAATAGTCGTCGATTCCAAGGTAGGGTCTTCGGCGGCCGGTGCGGAGGCCTATCCGGGAAGCCATCATCCGGAACGCAGTGGAGTAGTCCGCAGCTACAAACCGGCCGGCCACAGACACACCGCAGAAATGGAGCAGGAACTGGGTACCGCGGTCTCGTTTTCCCCTCACGGGGTGGAAATGGTTAGAGGGATCTTGAGCACCATTCACGTCTACTTCGATTATACGCCCGATACAGGCGAAATCTGGAAAACCTACCGGACTCACTACGGGGAGGAGAAGTTCGTTCGTTTCGTCAAGGAGAAAAAGGGAGTCTATCGCTATCCCGAACCAAAGCTGTTAACCGGAACAAATACCATAGAGATCGGGTTCGAACTGGATAAACGGGGCAATCGAATCGTGATAATGGCCGCAATCGACAACTTGGTAAAGGGAGCAGCGGGCCAGGCGGTACAGTCCGCCAACTTGGCCTGCGGACTCCCAGAAAGCGTCGGTCTGGAGCGGACCGGCCTTCATCCAATTTAACTCCCGGAGGCAAACAAGATGTTAGTTATCAAGATAGGTGGAAGCGACGCCATCAAATACGGCAGCTTCCTGGAGGATCTGGCCGGCTACGAGGACTGGATTCTACTCCACGGGGGGTCGCACGAGTTAGACCGTATATCGGAGGAGCTCGGCCATCCTCCCCGGTTTGTGGAGTCGGTATCCGGCTACACCAGCAGGTATACCGACCAAGAGACCGTAGAGCTGATTAACATGGTCTACCCGGGTAAAATGAACAAATCTATCGTGGAAAAACTTCAACAACTGGGAGTAAACGCCTTTGGTTTATCCGGGATAGACGGTAGGGTACTCGAATGCAAAAGGAAGTCCACCTTGAAGATCAACAATGACGAAAAGAGGGTCGTACTTAGAGGAGAGCACAGCGGGATCATTAAGCGAGTCAACACGGAGCCACTGGAATTGCTCCTCGGCGCCGGCTACGCACCGGTACTGACTATCCCCGCTGTGACGTTTAAAGGAACGGCAGTTAACGTCGACGGGGACAGGGCCGCGGCGCAGATAGCTCAGGCTTTTTCCGCGGATAAGTTACTCCTTCTCTCCGACGTTCCAGGTCTTCTGAGGGACGTCAACGACGAAGCCAGCCTGATCCGCGAAATAAATCACGAGGAGATAGAGGACTATATCGGGGAGTTCGCTAAAGGGAGGATGAAGAAAAAACTCCTAGGAGCCGGAGAGGCAATAGAGTCCGGCGTGGATTCAGTAATCCTTGGAGACGGAACGGTTGACCGACCGGTGACTGAGGCCCTCGCTGGGAAGGGTACCCTAATATCCTAAGGACCAAGACAAGGAAAGTGATATCCATGAACTCGTTCGAAAAAGAGGACAGATACTCGACTGGAGTCTATTCCCCCCAGAATCTGCAAGTGGTTGAGGGTTCAGGAACAAAGGTTCGAGACAAAGACGGGAACCAATATCTCGACCTTACCAGCGGTATCGGCGTGGCAGCGGTTGGTCATGCCAACGAAAAGGTCGCCCAGGCAGCGAGGGACCAGGTTAAGACCCTATCAACCTGCAGCCCGGCCTACTTCTACAACAACGTCCGGGCCGAACTGCTGGAAAAGCTTGCCAAGATAACCCCTTCGGGTCTAAGTAGGACCTTTCTCTGTAACTCGGGAACGGAGGCAATAGAGGCCAGTTTGAAGTTTGCTCGCTCCCATACCGGAAGAAAAGAAATAATTGCGGCCATGCGAGGGTTCCACGGGAGAACCCTCGGCTCGTTGAGCGCCACCTGGAAGCAAAAATACAGCCAACCGTTCAAACCCCTAGTCCCCGGGTTTAGCCACGTCCCCTACGGTGATCTCACCAAATTAGAGGAAAAGATCTCCGAGGATACGGCCGCCGTACTGCTGGAGCCCATCCAGGGCGAAGGGGGTATTCACCTGCCCCCGGAGGGCTATTTGTCCGGCGTTAGGGGACTCTGCGACGAGACGGGTGCGCTGTTGGTATTTGATGAGGTCCAAACCGGGTTTGGCAGAACTGGTCGGATGTTCGCGACCGAGCATTGGGGGGTAGTCCCCGACATCATGGCCCTGGCCAAGGCCATGGGAGGAGGAGTGCCCATCGGAGCTTCGGTACTCAGAGAGGAGTTGGAGTTTTCCCCGGGCTTACACGGAAGCACCTTAGGGGGTAATCCGTTAGCGGCGAGGGCCGCACTAGCCACGATAAACTACATTCAGGAAGAGAACTTGGTTCAACTTGCTCGGAATCGGGGTGAGAAATTCAAGAGAGGACTGGAGAGTATCAAGGCCGACAACGAAAAGTCCATAAGAGAGGTCCGAGGGCTGGGACTGATGTTGGCCCTTCAACTGAGAAAGAGGTCCGGTCCCTACCTGGATAAACTGATGGATAAGAAGGTTCTCGCCCTTCCCGCCGGCTCCACGGTTTTGAGGTTCTTACCACCACTGGAGATCAGCCCCGAGGAAATCGATCAGGT
>CAYZUF010000092.1:0-5942 GCA_964481645.1 uncultured Thermotogae bacterium | reverse complement strand
CATCCTGGTTATCCTCAGTCCGGAAGCGGTCTCCACGGTCGGCTTTCAGTTGAGCTTCGGAGCGACGTTTGCCCTGGCCGCCTTTTTCGATCCTTTAAAGCAAGCCTTACCGGTAACCCCCGACTACTTACGCGGAGTCCTGGCCGCCTCAGTTGCAGCTCAGCTGGGGGTGATGCCCGTACTGGCCGTACACTTTCACCGTATACACCCCTGGGCTCCTCTGGTAAATCTACTGGCCATTCCGGGCGTGACTCTCGTGCTCTATCTGGGTATCTTGACCCTGGCTTTGGGGAAAGCTATGGCCATCTTTTCCGGACTGGTCTGGGTGGAGGGTAAAATTATTTTCGTCTATCAGCTGGCCGTAGAGAGGCTCTCCCGCTTACCCCTAACCCAAATTCAGGTGCCCAGGGCAACCCCTTTGGCCCTGATATCGTATTTCGTCCTCCTCTACTGGTTCAAACGTCAACTGAGTTCCCGGAGGAGGGAGGAAAGAATCTCGTGAAAGAATTGACCGGAGGTGGGGAAGAGCCCGGAAATTATCCGGATATAGGATCCATGAAATTACCGACTAACCTTAGGGAAGAAGGGTTAGTTCACTCCTTTTCCTCCACGTCTATGTAGGATTCCTGCTTTGAACTCCATTCTTTCTGAAACCAGCTTCTTCCGTAATGCCCCACCCTTCTCCGAAAGAACGGAACCAAGCCAGCAAGTCCCACCACGTCGGTGACTATCCCCGGGGTCAGGAGAAAGGCCCCCGACAAAAGCAGTATTACTCCGTCGATCAGCTCTTCCGCCGGTAACTGACCGTCTCTAAGTTTTCCCTTCAGGCTTCGCCAAACGGTAAGACCTTCCTTTCGGGCCAGCAGGGCCCCCACCACTCCCGTACCCACGACCAGGAGGGCAGTTTTAAGGCCACCGATAGCGGCACCAACTTTTATCAGGAGATAGATTTCGATAAGAGGGAGGGCAGTAAAGAGAAAAATCAATCTTAGAGACATTTTCTCCACCCGTGTTCCGAAAGGTCCTGGCAAGTCAGGGTTCAAACCAGCAAATTATCCTTGGCCCCTCCCGAGGAACCCTTCTAGCTTTCCCTTCATCTTCTCTAACGCCTTTCTCCGATGGCTAAGTCTGTTCTTTTCTTCTTCCCCCAGCTGGGCAAGTGTTCTACGGAAGCCTTCGGGGACGAAGACCGGATCATAACCAAAACCCGAACTTCCTTTTGGCTCCCTGGCGATCCGGCCGCTTAGAGTCCCTCTGGTAACGTACCTTTCCGCAGGGGAGATAAACAGAGTAGCCACAGTAACGAACCTGGCGTCTCTATCACAGACCCCTTCTAGTTTTTCCAGGAGTAAATCCAGGTTCTCCCGGTCCGTGGAATTAGGGCCGGCAAACCTGGCCGAGCGGGGTCCCGGGGCTCCATCCAGAGCAGAAACCTCCAAGCCGGAATCGTCACTCAGGACGGGCATTCCTACCCGATCGCTTATTTGCCGGGCTTTTCTCAGAGAGTTTTCCAAGTAGGTCTCTCCGGTTTCCTCCACCTCAGGAAAATCTTTATCTTGAAAGGAAAAAAGCTCCAGGTCGGGACCCGAAAGAGAAAATATGGCCTTTGCTTCCTTTACCTTTCCCGGGTTCTTCGTTCCCAGCAGGAGACGGAAGTCACTCACTTTCCATGGAGGCGAGTCCGGCGAGCTTCAGCTGGTCGGCAAAGTGGCAGTGGACGTAGTGGTCGTCCTCGATCTCCCTGAACTCAGGCTTCTCTTCGCTACAGCGGGGCTCGCTGTAGGGGCAACGAGGGTGGAAATAGCAGCCGGAGGGCGGATCGACCGGGGAGGGTACGTCACCTTCCAGGACTATTCGCTCCGACTCGAAGTCGGGATTGGCCACCGGTACCGCCGACATCAAGGCCTCCGTATAAGGATGTTTCGGATCCGAGAAGAGTTCGTCGACGGAGCTTAGCTCCACTATCTGACCCAGGTACATAACGGCTACTCTGTCGCTGATGTGCTTGATTACGGAGAGGTCGTGGGCGATGAACAGGTAAGTCAACCCAAATTCTTGCTGAAGGTCTTCGAGCCGATTCAATACCTGAGCCTGAATCGATACGTCGAGGGCGGAGACCGGCTCATCGGCTATTATCAGTTGAGGGTCGAGGGCCAGAGCTCTGGCTACTCCGATCCTCTGCCTCTGGCCTCCGCTGAACTCGTGGGGGTAACGCTTCAAATGGTTCTCGGTCAGTCCGACGGCCCGAAGCAGCTCCTTGACCCTCTCCTCCCTCTCTCGTTTGGACCCGATTCCATGGACCACCAGCGGTTCACCAACGATGCCGGCCACGGTCATCCTCGGGTTGAGCGACGAGTAGGGGTCCTGAAAGATTATCTGCATATCCCGCCGGAGATGCTTGAGCTCTCCCTTGCCCGCCCGAGCGATATCCACAACTTTCCTGGTCCCGTTTCCCAGTTCCTCGCTGCGAAAGAGCATTTCTCCGGCCGTCGGTTCGATCAACCTGAGGATGGTTCTGCCCGCGGTGGTCTTTCCGCAACCGCTCTCTCCCACCAGGCCGAGGGTTTCGCCTTCCCGGATAAACAGATCCACGTCGTCGACGGCCTTCACGTGGCCAACCACCCTTCGAAAGACCCCCTTCCGAACGGGGAAATATTTCTTCATTCCGCTTACATCAAGTAACCGATCAGGCTCCATCTCTACCACTTAGGCTCACCCCTGTTAATGATCAATGTGCAACCAACAAGAAGACCTATGGCCCGCGGAGACTTCTTCCAGCGGGGGATCTTTCTCTCTACAGATATCCATCACGTGCGGGCACCTGTTATTGAAGGGACAACCTTCCGGAATTTCGTACGGGTCGGGGACCACACCCTTGATTGGTTCCAATCGCCCCTTATCTATATCCAGCGACGGTATGGATTCCATCAGTCCCTGGGTATAGGGCATAGTAGGGTTATGATAGATTTCGTGGACTTCCCCGCTTTCCACGATCTTTCCCAGGTACATAACGACCACGTAATTCGTTATCTCGGCAATTACCCCCAGATCGTGGGTAATGAACATAATGGAGGTATCGAATTCGTCCTGCAGGTCGCCCATCAGTTCCAGGATCTGGGCCTGGATGGTGACGTCCAGAGCGGTGGTCGGCTCGTCGGCTATCAACATGGTCGGATTACAGGATAAGGCCATAGCGATCATCGCCCGCTGTCTCATTCCGCCGGAAAGCTGATGGGGGTACTCGTCCACCCTCTGCTCGGGAAGGGGAATGCCTACCTCTTCCAGCATCTGAATGGCGATCGACCGGGCTTCGTTTTTCCCCACGTCCTGGTGCAGGGTTATAGCTTCCATTATCTGATTACCGATGCTGAAGACGGGGTTGAGGGAGGTCATTGGCTCCTGAAATATCATGGCTATCTCGTTACCCCGAATGGAGCGCATCTGTTGGCCTTTCGGTTTTAACTGAGTTAAATCCAGACTTCCCCCGTTTCGATGGTAGATAATTTCTCCCCCCTCTATCCGTCCCGGGGGGATGGGGACGAGACCCATTACGGAAAGGGCGGTGACCGACTTACCACAACCACTTTCTCCTACAACTCCCAGGGTCTGTTGTTTGTCGATGCTAAACGAGACCCCGTCAACAGCTTTTACCACTCCGTCCTCAGTATAGAAATACGTCTTTAAGTCGTTAAGTTCTATTAATGACATGGATCCCCCAGAAAAAGTCCCCGCCTCAGATGATAGATAGGAGCAAACTGGATACCATAAACACGGCCGCCAAGATCGAGGTTGCGGTTCTCTTGGGGTCAGTTTGTTCCTCTCGGCCGAAGACTGTGCTGGAACCTCCAGCACCAAAAGCGCCCCCCAATCCAGCATGCTCGCTCATCTGAACCAAAACAATCCCGATAAGTCCGATCGAACTTAGATAAAAACAAACCCTAACTATTAAAGCAAGCATTTTTCCTCCCAAATATATTATAACTTAGCCCCGTCGTTCGCAAACAAAAACCGGACGGGGAGTTCATTCCAGACCTACCTCCCGAGCAACGGCGTTAATAACTTGAGATCATCCTCAGTAGTTAATTTGAGGTTGTCTCGTTCACCCGGGACTATCACCGGCTCGACGTCCTTAACCCCCATAACCGCTCCGGCGTCATCGGTAAAGTACCTCCCAGCTTCCAGAGCTTCCCCGAGCGCGGCAAGGAGTAACTTCCTCTCGAAACACTGAGGCGTCTGTACCCTGACTAGCTCTTCGCGATCCACCGTTCTCCCGGCAAAACGCTCCTTCTCGGCGGTCCGAATCGTATCCACCGGTTTGAAACCAGGAAAAGCAGCTCCAGCCTCGAGAGCGGCTTCCAGCAAGTCTTCCACCAGTTCCGGACTAAAGTTGGGCCTGGCTCCGTCGTGGACGAGAACGTAATCCGTACTCAGGCCATTCAGACCGGCCCAGGAGGAATCCTGGCGCCTCTCACCGCCCGGAACGAGTTCCACGGACGGTCCCGGCCCTATTTTCCCGAGAACCCGCTCTTCCATTAGGTGCTTATCCTTCTCGTTAAAGACCAGAACCAGTTCGTCAACGGTTTCCGAATTCAGAAAAGTATCTATGGAATGATTTAATACGGTCTTCCCCTTGACTTCCCGGTAAACCTTATTTACCTTACCGCCCATCCTCGTACTTTCGCCCGCCGCTAAAATTACCGCCCCAACCGTCCTACCTCGATACATTTTTGAGCTCTATTCTTCTTCCGAGGCCGATTCCGTGATCTGAGTCAGGCCTTTGTCCGGAAGCGAAAGTGTAAAGACTTCCCAGCTCCCGGTTCTATCGGAATTAAAGATAACCTCGGACGGTCCGTTCCACCTGGGATTGACGTCCTGAGCATCGCTCTCGGTTAATCTGGTCTCATCTCCGCCATCGACCTTGATGACGTAAATATCCGTGTTGTCGTTACGTTGCGAGACGAAAACCAATCTCTCTCCCTCGGGCCCCCAATCCGGTCCCCAGTCGTCAGAACCATTGTCCGTGATCTGGGTTCTTTCCCCCGTCTCAGGGTCCAACAGGAAGAGCTCGAAGTCATCCCCGTCCTTGCTGGAAAAGACTATTTCTTCTCCGCTTGGAGCAACACTCGGCTGCCAGTTCTGGATTTCCGGCCCCTGGTTAAAGAGGGAACAACCAGTTAAAGAAAAAACCAAAACGCCAACAAGTAGACCCAATAGTAGTATTCGCTTCATCCTAAAGCCTCCACTTCACAAAACTAGATCGGAACCCGATCGGTATTCTATCCGTCCTTGATATCGGATCGAATCAAGAGTATCGACCATCCCACTAGAAGAAAAAACTACAGACTAACAAGAAAGTTTAGGGCCGACTTGACCTTTTTGCAATGTTATGATATCCTTAAATTCGCTTTGGAAGCCGCTTATAAAACTCATAAACAGAGTGACCTATTCTGAGAAAAACTTGGACAGTTAAAGAAATATTAGACTGGACCAGGGATTATTTTAAGGGGGCAGGGGTCGAGAGATCCCGTTTGGAGGCCGAGCAGCTTCTCGCCCACACCTTAGACGTAGATCGCATTCATCTATACCTAAATCCGGACCGACCACTCGAGGAAAAGGAACTGGATGAATTCAGGCCCCTGATCAAGGAAAGAAAATCGGGGCGACCGTTGCGCTACATCACCGGGCAAGTCTCCTTCATGGGGTTGTCTCTAAAAATCGACGAAAGGGCACTCATCCCCAGGCCGGAGACGGAGGAACTGACCGAGGAAATCCTGGCTCAGTTCCGTGACCACAAACAATTGGACGTACTGGACCTGGGTACGGGTTCGGGCGCGATTGCGATAGCTCTGGCCCGTTTTCTCGTCGAACCGAAAATCAAAGCCGTCGACAAAAGCCAGGAAGTCCTCGAACTCGCCCGGGAGAACGCCGAGGCCAACCAGGTA
>CAYZUF010000091.1:0-6176 GCA_964481645.1 uncultured Thermotogae bacterium | reverse complement strand
CTGTTCTTCCCGTCCACCACGTCGCCGGTTAGCACTACTGCGTCGACCTCTTCCTCGATAGCCGTTTCCGCAAGAGAAATCCAGACTCCCCCTGGAGAAAAGGCCGGGTTATCCAGCGACTCGGGGATCCCGGAGGGATGGCGGCCGAGATGCAGGTCTCCGGTGCAGAGAATCCTGGTTGCGTTAGTAATTTTCGGATCCCTCCCGTAAGTCCAGTCGGAACCGGATAGGCCGGGGAAGGGTGCCCTGAGGGTAAGTCGGGCGCTTTGGGATCGGCCGATCAGTCATCGGATCGTTTTCCGACCACGTTGAAGAACCGCTCCTTTATGCTTTCCATCAGGGCGTCCTGAGAGGATTTCCGCTGGAGAGTGTCGCCCAGCACTCCAGGGTTGATCTGGAAGCCACCCATCTCCACGTGGCCGCCGCCGCTACCGACACCTTCGGCGATTTTGGTGGCGATTTCCTCGGCTGAGTACCTCGATCCAGAATATCGGACCGAACCTATAACCAGGTTGTCCTCCAGATCTATCCCCGAGACGACAATCCCGTCCAGGCCTTCCTCTCGCAGAAGCAGATCCGCAACCTGAGGAATGGCGGATCTGTTCTTTCTGGTCAGGGTACCGGCGTTGGCGAATTTATAGGTGCCCCGAACTTCGTAGAGATCCTCGTCGGTTACCCGGTGAATCACCTCGAAGGTCTCGGATGTCATAACTGCACCTACGATCCCCTCCAGGCTCTCGTGGTCGATCTTTCCGGCGTAAATTGACGCCTGCTTCAGGTCGAAATCCGTAAAACTTCTGAGTAGACCGCGGGTATCCGAATGGAGGCCGTAGTAGAGAGCAGTTGCCGTTTTTTCGTCGAATTCGAGTTCCAGATCCCGGATGCACTCGGCCAGGATGGTCGAACAGGAGCCCAGCTCCGTCCGGATGTCCACGTAAACTCCCTCCGATTCCATGAACTCCAGTTGGGATTCATCTACGTTATGGTGGTCCTGAACGGAGAGTAGTTTCCCGTAGAGTTCATCCCCGACTTTCCCGTTTGTCCGCTCCATGATCCGGGTCGGGTTACAATCCACCAGGGAAAAATTCTTGTGCTCCCGGAACCAGTTTTCCCCCAGACCCCCTATTTCCATTTCCAGGTAATTGACCAGCAGCTGGTTTTCCGGTCTGGTAATTTCTATTTCGAAGCGGAAATCGTAATCGATATCCCGGGCTTCAAATATCTTACTTAGAGCATAGGCAGATGCAATTGCGTCCGGGTCCGGGTTCCCGAAAGAGGTTATGGCTACCTTGCCCTCCAAGCTGGAAAGTTTTTCGGCGAGTTTTTCGCAGCTCACAATACCACCTGGGGATAATCTTAACCGGCCAGGTAAAGACCGTAAAGTCCCGATATCGTTTACACCTGGAGGAAGGATCAGGATCCTCGCCCCGGGAAGCCATTGTGGCTTTTGGTGAGGAGAAACTTAGCCCGGAGGGGTCACCTGGATACAGATGGTCAAGTCGTGATAAAGGGGCAACATCGGGGGTTTGATTTGAGCCCGATCGGGAACCGGATCCTCTCCAAAGAACTGATATATGTCGAACTCCGGCCTCCTGGAGACCGGCGGGGACCGGGCGATCTTCTCGTTGCGAGCGTACGCTTGGTCCACCTCGTCTCTGCTCCCGTAAACGAAGGTAATTATTCCGCAGGTTTCCGAGCCATTCTCGCTTTGGCAGAAACCAAACTTGAGACCCAGTTTCTGAAAAATCAAACAATCGCCCTGATCTTTCCATACGAAGGCTCCTATCTTCTCTCGGTAGAACTTTTCCACGGTCTCCAGGTCCTCCGTGCGGAAAAAGACTATCCCCGACATTTATCTTCACCTTGTTTAATGATCATTCGTCGAGTTCAATCGACTCCAACCCCAAGGGCACTCCGGAATATCCAGTGGACCAGGTTCCCAAATCTCACGTTATTAGCTTCTATCTCTTCGCGGGTTACAACCTGGGTGTCGGCCAGGAGATCCTGGAGTTTGTTGAGGTCCTTTCGAGGGGTCTGGTAAGATTCCTTCGCCGCGAGAAAACCAGCGTTCCCGCTCGGATCTCCGTTTTCCGCGGCCTTGTTCATGTCTTCCCCGTTCCGCTGGACCTTCTGCTTTCTTGGGTCCACCTTTTCGGAGAGTCGCTCGTACCCCTCTTCGGTTGGCAAAGTTTTGTTTCTGGTTGTATTCATCAAATGATTACATACCTCAGAGTTGGATTTGGAGAGCGTAATTGATTTCAATTGTAGCTTCGTGGAGTTATTCTTCAACAGCAATTTGCGGGAGCCAGTACCCTCTCGGGGGGTCATGAGGTCTTCCCCAACTAAGGCGAGATCAATTAACTCAGCTCCCTGACCAATCAAATATCAGATGCTGCTTCCTGTTCTGCGATTGCGGTAATATTGGGATGGAGTTGCAGAATAGACCCTGGCCAACTTTCAGCTATTGGTCCGTGCACGGTTTTTTCAAGAGCTTTAGCTTTTTCTTCCCCCGAAGCCAGGAGAATAATCTTACGCGAACGCATAATAGTCTTAATCCCCATGGTAATTGCTCTATCAGGCGCGTCTTTGAGGTCATCGAAGTTTCTCTCTTTCGTCTCGTCTGTTAACTTAATCAGTCTAGTTTGACTATCCCAGTTCGTTCCCGGTTCGTTGAAACCTATATGACCGTTGGGTCCCAGGCCCAGTACCATAAGGTCAATACCACCATTTTCTTGAATCAAATTCTCGTACCTTCGGCATTCCTTCTGAGGATTGCTAGCTTGCCCATCCGGCAGGTAAGTGTTCTCCTCTTTTAGATTTACCTGCAAAAAAAGTCTTTTCTCCATATAGTAATGAAAGCTTTGCTCGTGATCCTCAGGCAGATTAAAATATTCGTCCAAGTTAAAAGTAACCACTTGAGAGAAATCGAGGATGCCTACTTTGTGTAACCTGACGAGGTTTTCGTAAGTCCTTGTCGGCGTGCTACCAGTTGGCAGGCCTAGGACTGATTGCGGGTCCGTAATAATTTGGGTTGCAATAATTCTGGCGGCCTCTTTACTTACCGCCTGATAATTCTTTTTGATGATTGTTTTCACTTTAACCTCAGCTGGAATGTCAAGAGGGAACCTGCATCAAGCCAGTTTTCCGCCTGGTCAGAAAAGAGATTGATTTGGGAGAAACTTCTCCCTATCCTCTCCCGCATAGACGACCTTCCCTTGAAAAATAGTGTACTTTATCCGAATTTCTGAATCGAACAAAGTCAAATCGGCGTCCTGTCCGGGTTTTAGCCTGCCCTTGCTATCTTCTATTCCCAACAGGCTAGCGGGGTTCAGGGTAGCCATTTTAACTGCTTCCCAGATGGGCAAGTTAGTGTAATCGAGCATATGTCTAACGGCATCGTCCATGGTGAGGATGCTCCCGGATATAGTCTCGTCTGGTAACCGAGCTACCTGTTCATCAACATAGATCTCTTGAGAACCCAGGTTATAGGAACCCCTCCCCATACCTGCTGCTGTGATAGCATCAGTAATCAGATAGATCTGGTCTGGGCCTTTTGTATTCAGGGCGAGTCTAATTCCTACCGGATGAACGTGGTGGCCATCCACCACCAAGCCCGCATAGGCCTCCGAGTCTAGAGCAGCTCCGACACAACCGGGCTTTCTATGATGAAATCTCCCCATAGCGTTGAACAGATGCGTAAACGATTTGGCTCCCTCTCTCAGTGCCCTAATTGTTTCACTGTACGAAGCCCGAGTATGGCCTAGGGAAGGAACTGAATTAATGGACAGTACCTTATCAATTAACTCTTCGGATCTTTTTAGCTCCGGGGCTAAGGTAACCAGTCTTATATCCTCTTCCACTCCCTTAATTAACTTATGAAAGGTACCAGTAGACGGGGCTTTGATAAAATCTCCGTTATGAGTTCCCTTTTCCGTAGTTGATATAAAAGGCCCTTCTAAGTGGAAACCAATACAATTATCCAATCCAGTGGCTCTGATAGTCTTCATTGCCTCATTCATTGACTCGAGCGGATTCGTAATTATGGTGGCCAGGAACGACGTAGTTCCTTTGGAGAGCCAGAGCTCGGCAAACCTGTGAAGATCTTCCGGGTTCGGATTCAAGAAGTCCGCGCCCGCCCCCCCGTTCACCTGTAAGTCGATAAATCCAGGACTCACATATAGACCATCTGCATCTAGTACATGTTCGTATTCCCGGGGGGTTAATTTTTCACGTAGGTCTATTTCTTGGATCTTTCCGTTTTTAACTACTAAGTTGCCCGTTTGAACTTCACGGGTTCCCGGGAAAATTAATTTTCCTTCGGTTATAAACAAATCATCTGGCACGGAAAATCTCTCCTGGTGGAACTTTGACCACTCACCCTATCAATTACGCAAGTTAGGAGCTCACTTCATTTTCACCGGACCGCCTTTCTCAGCGGATCGATAGGAAGCCAGTGCTGTCTGTAGGGCCTTCTTGCCGTCCTCACCGGTGGCCAGTTCAGGCTGATAATCCTTTTCTGAAATAGACCTTATGAAATCGCTTATCATCTCGAAATTGCTGTCGGTTCCCCAGTTCTCCCAAACTGCTGAAGTATTTTGATCTAAATATAACTCGATTTTCTGGTCGAATGCTTTTAGCTCGATTATCCCGTCCGTGCCATATATCCTCATATTTAGATCACCCCAGGTGGGAAAAGATTCCGGTCTGGACCAGCTGGCGTCGATGGTGGCAAAAGAGCCGTCGCGGAAAGTCAGAGTGGTCAAACCACAGTCCTCCACATCAATATCGTGAAGTAGTGTGCCCATCCGCGAATATAGTTCCTTGATCTCCAGCTGGAATATCCACCTGAAAAGATCTACCAGGTGGACGGTATGGTCGATTATAGACCCTCCCCCTGCCTGCTTCTTGGATAAAAACCAACCCGGTGGGAGAGAACCGTGATTGGTGCTACTGATGCCCAGAATATCTCCAACCTCATCGTTTTCTACGTGAAGTTTCAGTGACCTTACCGGGGGGTTATATCGCATCGGGAAAGCAATATACAGATTAACGTTATTTGCCTTGCAGGATTCTATCATCCGATCGGCGTCTTTGGGATCAATGGAAATTGGTTTTTCGCACAGTACGTGGTTTCCGGTGGAAGCGGCGCGTTGGACAAAATCCGCATGGAGGTTGTTTTCGGAGGTTACTATCGTTCCCTGAGTCTTCTGTAAAAGTCGGTCCACGCTTTGAAAGTATTCCCCCCCGAAGTTAGCTGCTGCCCGGGTTCCTCTATATTCACGACTGTCGTAAATTCCTACCAGTTCGGCATCTTCCGAGCTCATTACTGCCTCGGTATATGCCGGTGCATGCACGTGAGCAAACGAAAGAATTCCAATCTTGGCTTTTTCACTCATGAAAATCACCTACTTCTACCGGTTCGTCAATTTCCAGGGATTTAAGCGCGGCCAGCGATATTCTGAGAGCTTCGATTGAATCCTCGACACTGATCTTGGGTTCACTGTTTTCCCAAATACAGTTCAGAAAATGCTCCAATTGCCTACACCAGGGATTTTTGGCTAGGGGACTTTCCGGGGCCCCGGTTCCGGTTCCATCTTCGTCCGTCTCCCGATAGATCTTAAGAGGGGATGAGTCGTTACTATCAAAATTGATCAAACCATCACTCCCCGACACTTCTACCCTTGTAGTGAATGGGTAGTTCTCCGGATGGGCCCAGCTTCCTTCCACGTGAGCAATTGCACCGTTCTTGAACCTCAAATTGACCAAAGCCATGTCTTTGTCGTCTTCCTCGAACGATAATCCAGCTGTATAGACGGACTTGATCTCTCCTAAAGTCCACCGGAGCCAATCGAAGTCGTGAATGAGCATATCTACCAGAATCCCGCCGCTTTTTCTCACTTCCCGGTACCATTTAGCCCTCGAGAAAGGGGAAGCGCCTCCCCGGAAGGTTCTTACCATGCCCACCTTGCCTATCTTCCCGCTGGTTATTTTCTCCTTTATTCGCACGTATTCCGGGAAGAACCTGACCACGTGACCAACAAAGAGGTCCACGTTTTTCTCTTCTACGGTCTTTTTCATTTCCAAAGCTTGATCCAGCGATCTGGCGATAGGTTTCTCGCAGATTATTCCGCTGACTTCGCGAGTGGCCATTTTCGTTACTTCTTGATGCAACGGCG
>CAYZUF010000090.1:0-6363 GCA_964481645.1 uncultured Thermotogae bacterium | reverse complement strand
CCTTATGCAACATCATAATAATTAATATGATGAGACTAGCAAAATGGGTAAAAAAAGACACTTAACCCTCTATGGGACTACAACAGCTCTGGGGGAAGGGGGGTGAAGATGAGATAACGTGAGAATTGTCTTCCGGTCAATTTGAATTCCTTCTTCGTTGGCTTGATTTGTTTCCACCCTCCGCTGATAATCTAAGCAGTATTCTACCAGGAGCATACCACCGAATGAGACGGCGGGGTCAACGGTCGCAGACTGAGTAAGTTACCCGTTCAGTAACCTACATTCGATCCAAATCCTCTGGAGGTTTTCTTTAATGGAGAACGTCTTGGTTCTCGGAAGCGGAGGGAGAGAACACGCCCTCGCGGAAAAGTTAAAGCAAGACGAGGAGGTAAATCGGGTCTTTTGTGCCCCGGGCAACGGTGGCACGGATAGCTCTGAAGGAATTACCAATCTCGATTTTGCCGACTTTGCTGATCTGAGAAAGAAGGTGGAAGCCCAGGAGGTTGGGTTTATCGTCGTGGGCCCGGAACGTCCGCTGGCTGAAGGGGTGTCGGATTTTTTCGAGTCCTCCGATATAGGGGTTTTCGGCTTTAAACGGGCAACGGCCAGGCTGGAGGCGAGCAAGGTCTTTGCCGACGAATTCAAGCGAGAATACGGTGTCCAGTCGCCGGACTTCGAGTCCTTTTCATCCTATGAGAAGGCCAGGAACTATCTCCAGGAAAAGTTTGCGGAGGGGGAAGAGGAGAGACTCTGGGTAAAGGCGGACGAACTCTGTGGGGGGAAGGGAGTGATAGGGGTAGAGAACCTGGCGGAGGGTGAGGAAGCTTTGAATGCCTTGTTAAAAGAGAAAAAGTGCGGCATCGGGGAAAAGGTGATAATCCAGGAAGACGTCTCGGGGGAGGAAATCACTGTCCAGGCAATTACGGACGGACAGGCTTTTGCGTTGACCCCATCTTCCCAGGATCACAAACAGCTTTGCGAAGGGGGGCGGGGGCCGAATACCGGGGGTATGGGAGCTTATGCCCCGGCACCCACCTTTGACGAGACTATAGAAGAGACCTTTCGAGACCGAATACTTTCCCCCACCGCGAGGGGGTTGAGGGGAGAGGGCCTCGGTGGACCCGGCCTGCTTTATTTCGGACTCCGGCTATCGGATCGGGGAGAACCGAAGGTTCTGGAGTACAATGTCCGCTTCGGCGATCCGGAAGCTCAGGCCGTACTCCGGTTACTCCATTCCGACCTCTACCCGATATTGAAGGCCGCCAGCGAAAACCGTCTGTCCGAGGTCAAGGAGAAGGTCAGTTGGGAGGGCGGAGCGGCGATCTGCGTGATCCTTTCGGTCAGCGGGTATCCCCAGGACTATGGCCACCAGGAATATCCCATCCAAGGGGTGCAGGCGGCGGAGAGACTTTCTGGAATAAAGGTCTACCATAGCGGAACGGCGGTAAAAGCTGGGACTCCGTACACGGACGGAGGTAGGATACTGAGCGTCACCGCTACCGGGGGTTCCGTTAAGAAGGCTCGACGCAAGGTTTATCGGGCAGTCGATAAGATCAAGTTTGAAGGGATGCACTATCGGTCCGACATAGGCGAGAAGGCAGCTTGAGGGATAAGCATGCAAGTGGTTAGAGTCAAGAGCGATGAAAGTCGACCCTCGGAGAGAATTGCCCGAAATAAAGCTTCTCGATGGCTGGGATTAAAGGTCGAGGATTTCCGGTTGATCGACGTCTATCTTCTTGACCTTCCGTTGGGGGAGTCCGAAGTCAGGACCGTTGTGGAGGAAATCCTGGTCGACCCGGTCTTGCAGGAATCGTTTTCTTCTTACGGCCAGGACAAAGCGCACCGGGGTTTCGATTGGCTGGTTCAGGTAGGTCTGAAGCCGGGGATGAAGGATGGAGAAGGAGAAAGGGCAAAAGCTGCCATTGAGGACCTATTGGGGGAGGGCTTTTCCGGGGGCGTGTACACCGCAAAGGAGTACCTGCTTGCCGGTGACCTGAATCGTTCCCAGGTGGAGGTACTGGCCACTCAACTGCTGGCCAACGAACTGATCAACCGGGTAACCGTTCTGGGGACCGCGGAGATAGACGAGAAGGAGGCCCAACTTGCCGCGATTCCTTCCGTTCCCGACCAGGGGGGTAGCCGGGTGCGGAATTTCGAACTGGGTCGTTTGTCCGAGGTCTCGGCCGAGCGGAATCTGGCCCTCTCCCGGGAGGACCTGGAGAGCGTCAAAGAGTACTTAACCAGGGAAGAGGTTATCAGTGAAAGAAGAGATAAAGGGTTGGGCGAGAAAATTACGGACGTGGAACTGGAAGTCATCGCTCAAACCCAGTCCGAGCACTGTAAACACAAGATTTTCAACGGAAAAATAGAATACGAGAACAGGGACCGGGGGAGTAAGGAAGAAATAGATTCCCTGATGGATACCTACATAAAGGATTCCACTGAGAGGCTCGATCGGGATTGGGTTCTTTCCTCCTTCTGGGACAACGCTGGCGTTATGCGGTTCAACGAAGATTACGCCGTTGCCCTAAAATTTGAAACGCATAACTCTCCCTCGGCAAAGGATCCTTACGGGGGATCCATCACCGGGATAGTAGGCGTTTACCGGGATCCGATGGGGACGGGGAAGGGGTCCAAAATCATTGCTGGTTCCTACGGTTTCGTGACTCCCCATCCCCACTACGATGGGCCACTCAAGCCCGAAATAAAGCCGAGGAGGTTGCTGGAAGGGATTGTGGAAGGGGTGAGAGACGGAGGTAACAAGTCGGGGGTCCCCACCATCACAGGTTATGCAAAATTTGATAACAGTTACCTGGGCAAGCCTCTCGTTTACGTAGGGGCGGTGGGTTTGATGCCCCGGGAGGTTAATGGGGAAAAGGGTTGGGAGAAGGACGTAGAGCCCGGTGATTTAATTATTATCGCCGGGGGTAGGGTGGGACGAGACGGGATTCATGGAGTAACGGAATCTTCCCTGGAATTCGGAGAGGATATTACTTCCGGTCACGTCCAGATAGGAGACCCATTCACCCAGAAAAAAGTCCACGATTTCATCCTGGAAGCCAGAGACCGGGGTCTCCTCAAACTGGTCTGGGATCTGGGAGGAGGAGGACTATCGTCGGCGGTCGGAGAAACCGCCCGGTTCTCTGGTGGTTGCGTCCTGGATTTGAGCAAAGCTCCACTAAAATACGAGGGATTGAAGCCCTGGGAGATACTGGTTTCGGAGTCCCAGGAGAGGATGCTTTTGGGAATCGATCGGGATAATTTGAGTCAGCTGAATCGGCTGGCCAGAAAGCACGACGTGGAAACCGCGGAGATGGGTGAGTTTACGGGGTCAGGTTATTTTCAGGTCAATTACGGGGATCGGGTGGTCGGATACCTGGACCTCGATTTCCTCCACGAAGGCTTCCCCCGGTACGAACTGGAAGCGGTCTGGTCCGAACCCGACCCGTCCGAGCCGGACCTGTCTGCTGCTTCAAATCCGGAGCAGGATTTTTTGGACCTCATTTCCCGACCAAACGTCGCCTCCAAGAAGTGGATTCAACGGCAGTACGACCACGAGGTTCAGGGGAATACGGTGATAAAACCGCTGGTGGGAAAAAGCCCGGTGAGGTCCGACGCTTCCGTGGTAAAACCTCTTCCGGAGACCTATGAGGGTCTGGCCCTCGGGTTGGGGAATAACTTCTACTATTCGAAAGTCGATCCCTACTGGATGGCGGCCAGTTCCCTCGAGGAATCGTTGAGGAGGGTGATATCGGTGGGAGCGGATCCAGAGACTATTGCCCTTAACGATAACTTCACCTGGCCAAATTGCCTCTACGATCCGGAGGAGAATCCCGAGGGGAAGAAGAACCTGGGGAAATTGGTCCGGGCCAATAAGGCTCTTTCCCGGTTTACCCGAGAGTTCGGCACTCCCTGTATTTCCGGAAAGGATTCCATGTTTATTACGGGCAATCTCCGCGATGAGTCCGGCGATCTCAACAAGGTATCCGGGATTCCTGCCCTGCAGTTTTCCGCCCTGGGAAAAGTCGAAGACGTACAAAAATGTAAAACCCTGGTTCCTCACCGGGAGGGAGATCTGGTCTACCTGGTGGGGATCACCAGGGATGAACTTGGTGCCTCCGAGTTCTACGAGTATAAGGGAGAGACCGGTTGTAATGTCCCCAAAGTGAGGCCGGAAGAGGCGAAAAAGAATTACCATTTCATTCACACCTGCATCGAAGAGGATCTTGTGGCCTCCGTTCACGGCCTTTACCGAGGAGGTCTGGCCGTCTCCTTAGGAGAGATGGCTATTTCGGCCCGACTTGGCCTTCGGGTCGACTTAGGGGCGGTGCCCGCGGCAGGCGACATGAGGGAAGAAGAAATCCTCTATTCCGAGACTCCTTCCCGGTTTTTGGTCACGCTGGATCCGGAAAATGAGGATAGGGTCAGGAATTTGATTGCCGGGGTTTCCGGGGAGAAGATCGGAGTGATCGCGGGAGGGAAGTTGACGATACGAGGGCTGTCGGGGGCCGAGCTGATCGACGTCTCCGCGGACAAAATAGCGGACCAATACTATCGGACCTTCGAGGAGTTTTAGTGAATAAAATTGCCGTCTTGACCGGCTACGGAATCAACTGCGATCGGGAAACGACCCTGGCTTTCGAGCTGTCCATCGAGAAGTTGAACGCCGGCGGCGAATTGAAGGTCCGACCGGTACACGTGAACCAACTGATCCGTGGTGAGCCCGGGCTGAACGATTTTGTCATGCTGACCATCCCGGGCGGGTTCCTCCACGGGGATGATATATCCGCGGGCAAGATACTGGCTGCGAAGCTGGACACTCATCTGGAGGAAGAATTGAGGGAATTTATCGG
This sequence comes from uncultured Thermotogae bacterium, assembly GCA_964481645.1. Lineage (GTDB taxonomy): Bacteria > Bipolaricaulota > Bipolaricaulia > M55B111 > M55B111 > JAGXLP01. The sequence continues at coordinate 1,510 of CAYZUF010000090.1, read as the reverse complement.
CCGGGGCAAGCCGATAATGGGGATATGTAACGGGTTCCAGGTTCTGGTAAAATGCCCTATGATCCCGGAGATCGGCGGCTCACAGGAGTATACACTGACCGAAAACCGGACGGGAAGGTTTATCGATAGGTGGGTGACAGTTAGGGTGAACGAAGAGGCCTCCCCCATTTTCCTGAGAGGTATAGAGAGAATGAATCTACCGATAAGGCATGCCGAAGGTAGGTTCGTTGCCGGCGATCGGTCTCTGGCCGATCTCGGGAAAAGAGAAGGAATCGCCTTGCAGTACGCGACAAGAGAGGGGGAGCTGGCAGGAGGGGAGTTTCCCACCAACCCCAATGGCTCTAGTCTGGATATCGCGGGAATCTGCGATCCGTCCGGGAAAATATTTGGCCTCATGCCCCATCCGGAAGCTTTCGTTCATCCCCTGCAGGAGCCGGGATGGATGAAAAAGAGAAGAGTGGGAGAGATGGGAGACGAAGGTGACGGTCTGAAGATATTCCGGAACGCGGTCGAATTTTTACTGGAGGAAGACTTTGATTGAGGGAGAAGAATACAAGAGTTACCGGGAGGCCGGGGTAAACATCAGCAAGGGAGAAGAATGCTCCCGGATCGCCTACCAAGCCAGTCAGAGGACTTTCCTCAACCAGGATATCGGGTTTCTGGAGCCTGAAAAACTGGTGGGTGGTTTTGCCGGACCGCTAAAGATAAATCGGGAGTTGGAGGGGGGTTATATAGTAAAGAACTCGGATGGCGTGGGGAGTAAAGCCCTGGTGGCGCAGAGGATGGACAATCACCGGACGCTCGGACACGACCTGGTAGCCATGCTCGCTGAGGACACGATTTCCACCGGAGCCCTTCCGGTGGCGGGGACAAACACGATCGACATGGCTCGGGCCGATCCGGATTTGGTAGCTCAACTAATGGAAGGTTTGGTGGAGGCCTGTGAGGAAGCAAACGTATCCATGGTTGGGGGGGAGATAGCGGAACTTCCTGATCAGGTGAAAGGATACGCGAGTCCTTATGTTTGGAACGGGGATCTCTTAGGCCTTATGGATCAGGGGAGGCGGATAGACGGGTCCCGAGTTGCACCCGGACAGTCGGTGTTGAGTCTGCGGAGTAATGGAATTCGGGCCAACGGGTTAACGCTGGCCAGAGAGATTTGCAGTTGTTCTTTCGGCGAGGACTGGCACGAGGAACCCTTTGAGGGCGGGAGCAGCTGGGGGGACCGCCTGCTTGAGCCTTCGAGGATCTGTACTCGGGCGCTGGTCGAGCTGGTTGGCGGTTATCGAGGAAAGGCTCGAGCTAAGGTTACCGGTATAGTTCACGTGACCGGCGGAGGTATAGCCAATCTGGATCGAATCTTGCCCGAAGGTATGGGAGCGGTCCTCGGCGACCTCTTTTCGCCGCAGGAGGAGTTTCTTCGACTACAGCAGCTGGGGCCGGTCTCCGACGAGGGAGCTTATAGAACCTGGAATATGGGACAATGCGTCCTGATCGTGACCCCCGAGCC
>CAYZUF010000089.1:0-6369 GCA_964481645.1 uncultured Thermotogae bacterium | reverse complement strand
AGCGCCGGACTCCAAATCCGAAGGTTGGGGGTTCAACTCCTCCCGGGCCTGCCAGTAGTATTTAGAGGTGTTTTTAGAACTTGAACTGGTTAGAGACGTTAAGTTCTTTTTTGCGGAACGTTAGAGCGGAGATAAAAAAGGTTAGTTGGCCTTCCCAATCCGAAGTGATAACGATGACCATTCTAATTCTGGGGATGGTCATACTGTTATCAGCTTATATTGGTGGCGTGGATTCGATCTACAAGCGCATCATCCAGCAGATCTTATCCTTGTAAAAGCCGCTTGAACTTTCTCAATTGGTGTCAATCACGTAATAACTCTCAACGAACGGGTGCAAGTGGTTAATTATGAAAAATTGGTACGCCATCCAGACCTACGCGGGCTCCGAACTCAAGGTCAAAGAAGAAATCGAAAGGCGGATAGAAAACCGCGGGCTGGAAGACGAGGTGGAGAGCTTTAAGCAGAACGGAAAGCGCCAGTATTGTGTCGTCCCCATTGAAGAGGTTATAACCTCCCGCAGCAGGCGTGGGAAGTCCAACGAGTATCGGGTACCATATCGCTACGATCTCCTGGTCGAGCCGAATCAGAGGTTGACCAGGGGCGATTCCATAGCCCGGAAGAAGCCGAAGCACCTGGACTGGGATTGTATGGTGGCCAACGTAGAGACCTTCCAGAGGGTCATCGTGGAGATGACCAACCGGACCGAAGAGACATACCTGATTCCTACCGAAAAGCGGATTCGCAGGGATATTCGGAAGGGAGAGAAGATTAGGTCGGGCGTACCCCTGACCTCCGACAAGGAAGAGAAGTTCGTGGTCAACGTCAAGGGGAAGATCGCCCTTCGGGATAGGGTCAAACGGATCGAGTTTATCCTGGAAGACGGTTCGGAAGAAGAGATGATCGTACCGGAAAGGTATCTGGTAAGGCTAAAAGAAGGAGATGAGTTCGAAGAAGGGGACAAGATAGAGGAGGAGGACGTCATCGATTCTCGTTCCTCGGGAATGGTCAAGGTAAAGGAGTACAAGGACAAGCGAGTAGTTACCGTTCAGCCGGTGGAGAAGAGAAGGCTCTTCCCCGGCTACGTCTTCGTAAAGATGGATTTGCCGGAGGAGAAGATGATCGATCTCGTCGACGACATCAGGGGGGCGGTCAGGTTTGTCGGTTCTCGCTACCACCCCATACCCATAAGGGGGAAGGAAATGAAGGTCGTAAAACGACTCGCGGGGCTCATCGAGGCACCCACCGCCCCCAGTACTCCCCGGATCGAGGTCGATTTCGACGTCGGCGAGGTAGTGGAAATAGTGGAGGGGCCGTTTGCCGATTTTACGGGGGAGATTACCGCCATCGACAAGGAAGAGGAAGAAGTAACCGTAAACGTGAAGATTTTCGGTCGGGAGACCCCGGTGGATATCGGTTTTGAAGGAATAGAGAAAATATAAGGAGGAATTATGGCTAAACGCGTCGAAACTACGTTAAAACTGCAAATACCTGCTGGTCAGGCCGATCCGTCACCCCCGGTTGGACCCGCATTGGGTGAACATAAAGTTAATATCATGGACTTTTGTAACCAGTTCAACGCGGAGACCAAGGACCAGGAACCGGGAGTTCTAATACCCGTCGATATAACCATATATACGGATAAGAGCTTTGACTTCGAGGTCAAGGAACCACCCGCCTCCGAATTGATCAAGAAAGCAGCCGGTATTAGCAGTGGTTCCGGCCAGCCCAACATGGAAAAGGTGGGGAAAATTACCGAGGAGCAACTGGAGAGAGTGGCGGAGAAGAAATTACCCGACCTGAATACCTACAAGCTGGAATCAGCCAAGAATATCATCGAAGGTACCGCCGAAAGTATGGGCGTTGAGGTGGTCGAGTCGTGAATCGGAGATACCAGGCGGTAGCGGACAGGGTGGACCCCGAGGAATTGTATCCTCTGGACGAGGGGCTGGAGCTGGTCGGGGAGGTTGCCACCGCGGAGTTCGACGAAACGGTTGAGGTCGCCTTTAACCTGGGTGTCAACCCTTCCCAGAATATGGTGAGGGGAAGCACCGTGCTACCCAACGGCACCGGTAAGGAGATCGAGGTGCTGGCTTTTGCCAAGGGCGAGGCCAGACGGGAAGCGGAAGAAGCGGGTGCGGATTACCTGGGTGACGAGGAGACGGTGGAAAGGATCGAGGACGGCTGGTTGGAGTTCGACGAAGTAGTCTCCACTCCTGATATGATGAGCGTTATCGGTCGCCTGGGTCGGATCCTGGGACCGAGGGGAATGATGCCCTCCCCGAAATCGAACACCGTTTCAGAGGATATTGGGGAAGCTATTTCCAGATTGAAGAAGGGTCAGGTGGAATTCAGGGCGGATAAGTACGGAGTAGTTCACGTCTCGGTGGGGAAATCGTCGTTTTCCACGCCCGAGCTCCGGGAGAATCTAATCGAACTCGCCAAGTCCATATACGACCAGAGGCCGGAGGAGGGAATTCAGGGAAGATACGTACAAAAAGTGACTATATCCCCGACCATGGGTCCCGGTGTAAAACTAGCCGTGGACGAGTTGAGAGACAGGGTTTATGAGAGGACGCTATGATAGTTGACTGGCGGTTGGATTGGCGCCGACTGGTGATTCAGTTTAAGGAGTGAAAAATGGTTACGGAACCGAAGAAGGAAGAAGTTGAGGAATTGCGAGATAAGTTTGAGAGAGCCGAAGGCGTGGTTTTGTCTGATTACCGGGGGATCACGGCTAACGACATGGTTGAGTTGCGGGAGTCATTTACCAAGGAAGGTATCGAATATCGGGTAGTCAAGAATACTTTGGCTGCGATTGCCGCCGAGGAGGCGGGACTGGGAGAATTACCCCGCTTTTTGGACGGCCCGATTGCCATAGCCGTAGGTTACGACGATCCGGTATTACCGTTTAAAATTGTCAAGGAGACTGAGAAGAAGTACGAAGCCCTATCCGCGAGAGGGGGGATGATCGAAGGAGATCCGGTCGAACCGGAGGAGATAGAAGCAATATCCAGTCTGTCCTCCAAGGAAGAGTTGTTAGCCAACCTGGCCACGGGCCTTAAATCTCCCGTGCAGCAGCTGGCCTCCGTATTGAAGGCAAAGATCAAAGATTTAACTCTGGTTTTAGATCAGGTTCGGGGAAACAAAGAAGAGTAACCTTATCCGAAGCAAAATTTCGAATTATCAATTATCACCAAGATAGACAGGAGGTTTGTTATGGAAACTGAAGAAATAGTTGAATCGGTCGGTAATATGACCATAAAGGAATTGACGGAGTTAGTAGAAGCCATCGAGGAAGAGTTTGACGTATCTGCTCAGGCAGCTGCTCCGGTCGCTGCCGCTCCCCAGGGTCAAGGGGGAGATGGCGGTGAGGAGTCGAGTGAACCGGAGACAATTGATTTGGTACTGACCAACGCGGGGCAGAAGAAGATAAAAGTAATCAAACAGCTGAAGGAGATAACCGGAAAGGGGCTGAAGGAATGTAAGTCCCTGGTTGACGACCTACCCAATCCTGTCCAGGAAGGGCTTGAAGAGGAAGAAGCGAAAGAGCTTCAGCAGGAATTGGAAGAACTGGGAGCTGAGGTAGAGCTGAGATAAGGAGTGAGTCGAACCGGGAAGTTAGATAAAGGTTGATTGTTCTTTTCTTGTTTTGCCCGAGGAGGGATACAGTTTGAGGGAAAGAAAGGACTACAGTTCGTATGGTGAGGCAATTGAACCTCCTTATCTGCTAGAAGACCAGAAGGAATCTTATGAGCGGTTTCTGTCCGAAGGCCTGGAAGAGGTCTTCGAAGAGGTTTCCCCGATAGAGGCAAGCAGCAGAACGGATTTCAAGCTGGAATTTACTTCACCAAAGCTGGGCGATCTCAGGGGGACCGTCGAGGACTGTGCGGACAAGGACCTTACCTACGACAGGCCTTTACGGATTACGGCTCGTCTCTTTGACGGGGAGGACGAACCCGTACTGGAAAACGAGCTCTACGTTGCCGATATTCCGGTTATGACTCCCAAAGGGACGTTTTTGATAAACGGGTCGGAAAACGTTTTGGTGAACGAGCTGGCCCGTGCTCCCGGGGTCTATATCACGGAGGAGAGGAACAATCAATACCGTGCCCATATTCTACCCGATTACGGTGCCTGGTTGGAATTAATTCTCGACGACAACCGCAAAAGAGTCTATGCAAACCTGGATCGGGAAGCCAAGGTCCCCATGACGGTTTTCCTCCGGGTCCTGGGGATGGACAGAGAAGATATCTATTCCACCTTTGGCTTCGAATTGAATCCGGTTACGGAAGGAAGCCTGCGCAACCACGTCGGCTATAAGTTTGCCGATGACGTGACTCGGGACTCCGAAGTCCTCTTTGAGGCCGGGGAGGCCCTCCAGGAGGACGACGTCGAGGTCATTCTAAACGAAGCCACCAACGAGTCGCTGAGCTTTCTGGATCAGTATATCGGAAATACGCTGGACCGTGACGATTTCGAGTCCAAAGAGGAGGCCGTCCGGTTTATTTACGGCAAGTTACGGCCGACCGGTCGGGTATCGACGACCAAGATGGAGAACTACATCAAGGACCTCTTCTTTGACGAGGAGAACTACCTCCTATCCGAAGTTGGCAGGTTTAAGGCGAATAGCAAGCTGGGTCTCGACGAGGAAACCCTCGCCCTGACGGAGAACGACGTCTTTCGTTCCCTGGAACTACTGTTGAAGGTGCCCGAGGATTCCACTCTGCTCGACGAGAAGGATCACCTGGCGAACAAGGTAGTGAATCTGCCGGGTAAGGCCGCCAGGTCTGCCTTCGAGAGAGGGCTAAACCGGGTGGTGAGAAGTACCGCGGACAAGCTCTCCAAATTTAGCCTTGACGATGATGATACTCTGAGGGACCTGGTACCCACCAGGCCGATTCAATCCTCCGTCAATCAGTTCTTCTATACCGGGCGCTTCTCCCAGTTTCTGGAAGAGACCAACGCTCTGGCGGAGCTGACCCACAAGAGAAGGTTGAATGCTCTGGGTGGGGGACTAAGTCAGCGGCGAGCGAAGCTGGAAGTCCGGGACGTCCACCCCTCGCATTACTCTAGAATCTGCCCGATAGAAACGCCGGAAGGACAAAATATCGGCCTGATTACTTCCCTGGCCAACTACGCCACCGTAAACGAGTACGGTTTTCTGGAGGCCCCCTATCAGAAGGTGGAGGACGGTAGAGTTACCGGAGAAATCGAGCATTTGATGGCCGGCGAGGAAGAACAGTACAAGATTGCTCCCTCCACTACGAAGGTTGACGACGAGGGATACCTCGCCGAGGAGAGGGTAGAGATAAGGACGGGGAAAGAAAATATTAGGTTGGGAGACCCCGAAGAGGTGGACTATTTGGGTGTTTCACCGAAGGCGATTGTGGGTACTTCTGCCTCCCTGATTCCCTTTCTGGAACACGACGATGCCAACAGGGCCTTGATGGGAGCAAATATGCAGCGCCAGTCCGTACCCGTGCTGGATCCGGAAGCCCCGCTGGTGGGGACCGGCATGGAGACAAAGGCGGCCAAGGACTCGGGTATGTTGGTCGTGGCGAAAGAGTCGGGTGAAGTTACGCACGTCGACGCGGACCGAATCGAGGTCGAAAACAGTAGCGGTGAGGTCAGAACTTATTCCTTAAAGACCTTCACTCGCTCCAATCAGGATACGCTCGTCCATCAGCGCCCCCTGGTCTTCCCGGGAGATGAGGTGGAGAGGGGCGACGTGCTGGCCGACGGATCGACGAGTGACAAGGGAGAGTTGGCCCTGGGGAGAAACCTGCGAGTAGCCTTTATGCCCTTTGAAGGTTACAACTACGAGGATGCTATAGTTGTTTCCGAGCGCTTGGTCAAGGACGACCTGCTCGATTCCATTCATGTCGAGGAGTTTGAAGTCAAAGCCGAAGAGACCAAGCTCGGCCCGGAAGAGATCACCGCCGACATCCCCAACATCAGCAAAGAGGACCTAAAAAATCTGGACTCCAGGGGGATTATCAGAGAGGGGACGGAGGTCGAGACCGGTGACGTTCTGGTAGGCAAGATAACCCCGAAGGGAGAATCGGAACCGAGTCCAGAGGAGAAGATATTTCGATCGATCTTCGGCGAACAGGCCCGGAACGTAAAGGATTCCTCTTTGAAGTTGCCCCCGACCGCCGGGAAGGGTAAGGTGATCCGGGTTAAGAAGTTCTCCCGCGAGAAAGGGGACGAGCTGGATACCGGGGTCAACGAGCTGGTCAAGGTTTACGTAGCGACCAAGAAGAAAATTTCCATCGGGGACAAGCTGGCCGGTCGACACGGAAATAAAGGGGTAATTGCCAAGATTCTACCAGAAGAAGATATGCGGTTCATGCCCGACGGGACTCCGAT
>CAYZUF010000088.1:0-6409 GCA_964481645.1 uncultured Thermotogae bacterium | reverse complement strand
GCCAAGGTCGAGCCCCGCGACCCACTGAGCGTTTTAAACCCCGTCGAGGGGGACTTGGGCCAACTTCCCGCCTCGAAGTCGGGAAGATACCTCGGCGGCCTGGTCGGTTACCTGGGCTACGATTTCGTGAGATACCTGGAAGATATTTCCGGCAAGAAGCCTACCCGGAATTTCCCCGAGCTTCAGATGGGACTCTTCCTGGACGGCCTCGTCTATGACTCCCGCCGGGATATCCTGACCTACTTTTCCTACGGAGAAGACCGCTCGCCGGAACTGAAAGAATCGCTCGACGCCTCAAAACCCTTTCCCGACAGGAAATTTCGGCTATCCGACCTATCCTCCGACCTGACAAAGGAGGAGTTTGCCTCCCGGGTAAAGAGGACCAAGGACCACATCTACTCCGGCGATATCTACCAGACGGTCCTATCCCGCGAGCTAACCGGGGATTTCCGGGGAGATCCGTTCGCCGCTTATCAAAGGCTCAGGGAGATAAATCCCTCCCCTTACATGTACCACCTCAAGTTTGGGGATCTGAGGGTCATCGGCTCGAGCCCGGAAAAACTGGTCTCCGTAACCGAGGAGGAAATAACCACCTACCCCATTGCGGGCACCAGACCACTGGGTCGGTCGGAGGAAGAACGAAAGGGGCTACGGGAAGAGCTGATATCCGACGAGAAAGAGCGGGCCGAGCACAACATGTTGGTGGACCTGGCCCGCAACGACGTGGGAAGAGTGGCGGAGTACGGAACGGTCAAGGTCCCCGAATACATGGAAGTTAAGGAGTTCAGTCACGTTCAACACATCGTCTCAAAGGTCATCGGAAAGCTAACCGAAAGCAAATCGAGGGTAGACGCTCTCGCCTCCATCTTTCCTGCGGGGACCGTATCCGGTGCTCCGAAGGTCCGGGCGATGGAAATAATCGACGACCTGGAAGTAACCCCCCGGGGACCTTATGCGGGGGCCGTCGGCTACCTCTCCCTCACCGGGGATCTCGATTCCTGCATTACCATCCGCAGCCTTTTCACCAAAGAGGACAGGTTAACACTCAGGGCCGGAGCCGGTATCGTTGCGGACTCGGAGCCAGCCAGGGAGTGGGAAGAAATCAACCACAAGCTGGGCGCCCTCCGGGATGCAGTATCCACCGGGGGTGAGGACCGATGAAGCCGACCAACCATCCCGGTGACCGACTGGTGGTTATCGACAACTACGACTCGTTTACGTTCAACCTGGTACAGTACCTGGGTGAGCTGGACTGCGACCCGCTGGTAGTTCGAAGCGATCAACTGGACCTGTCGGAGCTAAGGGACCTCCGACCGGGAGCTCTAGTTATTTCTCCGGGTCCGGGGACTCCAAATGACGCTCGATTCTTCGGTCTCTCTCTCCGGGTCCTGCGCCAACTATCCCCTTCAGTTCCCACCCTGGGGGTATGTCTGGGGCATCAGGGAATCGCCGTTGCTTCCGGAGGAAAGATAGCCCCCGCCCCCACCCTTTTTCACGGAAAGACATCCGATATCAGCCACGACGAAAAGGGGATCTTCGCGGGAATCCCGAACCCCTTCACCGCGGCCCGGTACCACTCCCTTATAATCGATCCCCGGTCGCTGCCTCCCCAACTACAGGTCACAGCCCGCGGACCCGAGGGAGAGATCATGGCAATCAAACACCAGGAATACCCGATCTACGGAGTTCAGTTCCACCCGGAATCAATTCTAACCGAACACGGACGAAGAATTCTCAACAACTTTTTGAACTTAGCCAGGAGTGATCTCTAATGGCTTCAATACAGGAAGCGATCGAGCAGGTTACCGATCGCAAAGACCTCAGTCCAGAGCTGGCCAGAGGGGCGATGAACGAGTTGATGAACGGAGAGAGCACGGAGACAAATATCGGCGCCCTCCTGGCCGGCCTAAAGTCCAAGGGTGAATCGGCGGGAGAAATCGCCGCTTTTGCCGACGTGATGCGAAACAAAAGCGTCAGGATAGACCCGGAGGTCGACGCTCCGCTGGTGGATATGTGCGGTACCGGCGGGTCACCGATCAAGACCTTCAATGTCTCCACGATCAGTGCCTTCCTGGTGGCGGGGGCGGGTAATCCAGTGGCCAAACACGGGAACCGGTCAAATACAAGTCAGAGCGGGAGCGCCGACCTACTGGAATCTCTCGGCGTGGACCTGAACGCCCGCCCGGAGGAGGTAGAACGAGCCGTGGAAGAAGTGGGCATCGGCTTTCTCTACGCCCCCAACCTGCATCCGGCAATGAAGCACGCCGCCAAGCCGAGAAAGGAACTCGGAATCAGGACTGTCTTCAACCTCCTCGGCCCCCTGACCAACCCCGCCTCCGCCTCCCGGCATCTGATGGGAGTATACGACCCGGTACTCGTGGACAAGTTTCCGACCGTCCTCCGCAAACTGGGAGTGACCCGGGCCTTGGTCGTTCACGGTGAGGTTGGAATCGACGAAATATCGACCGCCGGGGAAACCTACGTTGGAGAACTGGACGAGGGAAAGATCTCTCACTACCGGATTCACCCCCGTGATTTCGGCCTGCCCGAAGCCAGCCCCGAAGAGATCGGGGACTTGCCGCCGGAGGAGAGCGCCCGTCTCGCCCTCGAGATTTTGACCGGGCGAGAGGAGGGACGTTCCCGAGATATCGTTCTTCTCAACGCCGGGGCCGGAATTTACGTCGCCGGAGGAGCCGAGACCATCGAGGAAGGAATAGAGCTCGCCCGGGAGTCGGTTAAAACCGGGGAAGCGTATCGGGTGGCAAGGAGGCTGGTGGAGGAGACGGGATCGCTCGAAAAGCTGAGAAGAGTCGAGAAGGGATTTTCAGGGGACTTCACGCCATGAACGATATCCTCGACCGGTTGACCCGGTCCGCGTGGGCCAGGATCGACGCGGGTTACTACGAACTCGAATCTCCCCCCGGGGAAGAGCCGCCGGCCCGATCCTACCTTCGAGAACTTAAAGCAACCGAAGGAGATCCGATAGTGGCGGAGATCAAGCGCGCTTCACCGTCCCGGGGAAGGCTGTTAGAAGAGAGGAGAGATCCGAAAAGACTGGCGGAAAGCTACCGGACGGGGGGAGCCGCTGGCTTCTCCGTGTTGACGGATCCCAATCACTTCCAGGGTTCCCTCCGGGACCTGGACCGGGTATCCCGGTTGGGGAAGCCGGTTTTGATGAAGGATTTCGTCCTCCACCAATCTCAGCTCGAGGCGGGAAGTAGCCTGGGGGCGGACGCGGTTCTATTCATCCACCGCCTCTTCGACCGGGATCTTCCGGCCTTCACCCTGGAGGAAGGAATCGATCGCGCCCACGACCTCGGCCTGGAGGTCCTGCTGGAAACGAACGACGAGGCAGAGTACGGGGCCGCACTAAAAACGGAGGCCGACATGATCGGGATAAACAACAGGGACTTGCGGAACCTGGAGGTCGATTTATCCACCACCGAGCAGATACTGGGGAAACTGGGAAAGGACAGACCGGTCTGGGCCATGAGCGGGATAACCGGGAGAGGGGACGTGGAATGCCTGAAAAAAGCAGGGGCGGACATCTTCCTGGTGGGCACTTCGCTGGCCCGGGCGGAGCAACCGAAGGCTCTTCTGGGGGAACTGAGAGGTGTTCGGGTTGGTTAAGGTAAAGATCTGCGGAGTTAAAACCGGCGAGGACCTGGAACTGGCAAGCGGGGCGGACGCCGTAGGTTTCATAGTCTCCACCCCCAAATCGAGCCGAAATCTGGGAACCAAACGGGCGGCCCGTCTGGCGAAGAAGGTACCTCCATTTACGAGCACCGTGCTGGTCACCACCGAGACTGACCTCGGCCACCTGGAGGAGGTGACCAGGGAGATAGGACCGGATTACCTTCAGCTTCACTCCCAGCTGGAGGAGAATCGGGTCAACCGAATAGCTCGTGCCATCCCCGGGAAGACGGGCGTAATCGGATTACTCTCTATCAATTCGGACCAACCGGATCCGAAAGAGCGGGCGAGGAGCCTGGAAAGGTCCAGCGCGGCGGCGGTGGTTCTGGACAGCAAAGCCGGCGACCGGGCCGGGGGAACGGGTCGGGTCCACGACTGGGAGATCAGTCGTAAGATCCGGGACCTTGTCTACCCCTTCCCGACAATCCTGGCCGGGGGACTCGACCCAGAAAACGTGGGAGAGGCCATCGAGAAGGTCCGTCCGTTCGCCGTAGACGTGGCCACCGGAGTCGAAGAAGAGGGGGAAAAATCTCCCCGAAAGACGAAGTCGTTCTTGCACGAGGTGAGGAGCATTGCAACTTAGCCAATATCCCAAAGAAGGGAAATACGGAAGGTTTGGCGGTCGGTACGTACCGGAGATACTCTTTCCCGCGCTGGAGAAGCTGGAGGAAGCCTACCGGGAGCTTAAGGACGAGCCCCATTTCAACCGGACCCTTAACCGCTACAATAGAGATTACGGCGGCCGACCATCCCCGCTTTACCGTTCCGAGCGACTGACCGAAAAGGCGGGCGGGGCTACCATATACCTAAAGCGTGAGGATCTCATTCACGGGGGAGCCCATAAATTCAACAACGTAATGGGCCAAGCCCTGCTGGCAAGAAAAATGGGAAAGGAACGGTTGATCTGCGAGACGGGGGCCGGTCAGCACGGGGTGGCCACCTCCCTGGCCGGGGCGGTACTGGGCCTTGATACGGAAGTCTACATGGGTAGCGTCGACATGGAACGGCAAAAACCAAACGTATTCAGGATGAATCTGCTGGGGGCCGAAGTTCACCGAGTGGATACGGGGAGCAGAACCTTAAAGGACGCCATAAACGAGGCATTAAGGGACTGGGCGAGTAACGTGGGAAATACTCATTACCTGATCGGTTCCGTGGTCGGCCCCCACCCCTATCCGGTGATGGTCCGGGATTTCCAGAGCGTGATCGGCGAGGAACTAAAGAGGCAACTTCGGGAGAAAGAAGACACCCTGCCGGACCACCTGGTCGCCTGCGTCGGCGGGGGGAGCAACGCCATGGGCACCTTCTATCCCTTCGCCGACCACGAGGAGGTCGATCTCACCGGTGTGGAGGCCGGGGGGAGCGATGACGGCAACGCCGCCAGCCTCTCCCAGGGTTCCGAGGGGGTCCTACACGGGGCCAAATCGTACCTCCTGCAGGACGAGGGCGGCCAGATCGAGGAGACCGACTCCATATCCGCGGGACTGGACTATCCTGGGGTCGGTCCCGAACACGCGCTCTACAAAGAAACCGGCCGGGCCCGCTACGTTCAGGTATCGGATCAGGGAGCTCTGGAGGGGTTTCAAGCTCTCGCCGAGCTGGAGGGCATAATCCCGGCACTCGAGCCGGCCCACGCCATCCGAGCTGGAATGGATATAGCCGGGAACATGGAAGAAAACCAGGTGATGGTGATTACCCTCTCCGGTCGAGGAGACAAGGACCTAAATACGGTGATGGAGGCACGCCATGAGTAAGATGGAAAACCGGATCAAAGCCAGGGACCAAGAAGGGGCACTGCTTACATACCTCATGGCCGGCGACCCGACCCCGGAGAGATCGATCGAGTACGCTCTGGCCCTGGAAAAGGGGGGAGCGGACCTGATCGAGCTGGGGGTTCCGTTTTCCGATCCCGTGGCCGACGGTCCTACTATCCAGGCTGCAGGAACGAGAGCGCTGGAGTCGACGCGGGACCTGGATGTCGTACTGGGAATAGTCGGGGGAATCCGGGAGGAATCGGAGATCCCTCTAATCCTAATGACTTACTACAACCCCATCCTGCAATTTGGGGAAACGGAATTTCTCGAGGTTTGCCGGGAGCGCGGGGTAGACGGCCTGATAATCCCCGACCTGCCGATCGAGGAGGCCGGTAATTACCTCCAGGAAGCAAAGAGATACTCGCTCCGAACTCCCTTTCTGGCCACCCCGGAGACCGGCTCCGAGAGGCTGGATACCATCGTCGACAAGGCTACCGGATTTCTTTACCTGGTGGCCCGCTACGGTACGACCGGATCTCAGGAAGAAGTGGGAAAAGTGACCACCAGAACCCTCCGGTCCGTGGCTCCCCAGGTACCCGAGGAATTGCCGATCTGTATCGGATTTGGCCTCTCCACCCCCGACCACGTATCGGAGGTAATCCGGGCCGGGGCGGACGGAGCCATAGTTGGTTCCGCCATAGTGGACTTGATCGGGGAAGGGAAGGAGCCGTGGGAGGTAGAAAGTTTCGTGGAAGAGTTAAAAGAAGGAACCAGGATCTAACTCCACTATTGTAACACCTTGTTTAACCTCCCTGAGGCAAAAAGGTTAAAAGCCCCGGGGAAACCTCCCGGGGCCCTGCCAATTCAGGCTCGCCGTGTTTAGCCAGTTCTCCCGAAGCCAGATCATTACCCCTTCCTTAATCCTGTTCTCCTTTTAGTATCTCCATGGCCAGTTCCCGGTC
>CAYZUF010000087.1:0-6452 GCA_964481645.1 uncultured Thermotogae bacterium | reverse complement strand
AGGTCTTCGGCGACAATCTGGAAGAACTCCTTATGTCCCCGCCCCTGGGAGAGAAGCCCGTCCTGGGGATCGACCCCGGATTCAAGAGCGGCTGCAAGGTGGCGGCGCTTGATGCGCGGGGGAACTTCCTCGACAACGAGGCGATATTTCCCCACGAACCCCAGAAAGAAGTGGAGAAGGCGGCTGAGACTCTCGAAGAGTTCGTAAGTAAATTCGAGCCAGAAGCCATCGTCACTGGGGACGGAACCGCCAGTCGTGAGACCGAGTCCTTCGTCAGAGGTCTGGACCTTCCCTCCGATATTACTGTGGTCAGGGTAAACGAGGATGGAGCATCCGTATATTCCGCCTCGGAGATCGGGCGCCAGGAATTTCCCGAGGAGGACGTCACGGTAAGAGGCGCCATCTCTATCGGCAGGCGACTGCAGGATCCGCTGGCCGAACTGGTTAAAATCGATCCTAAGTCCCTCGGTGTAGGCCAGTACCAGCACGACGTCGACCAAAGCTTGTTGGAGAAAAAATTAACGGAAGTGGTGGAAAGGTGCGTAAACAGGGTCGGCGTAAACGTGAATACCGCCAGCGAAAAACTCCTGACCTACGTCTCCGGCCTGGGGCCCACGCTCGCGGGAAATATAGTGGAGTACAGGGCGGAAGAGGGACAATTCAAAGATATTCGACAGTTAAAAGAGGTCTCGCGGATTGGCCCGAAGACCTTCCAGCAATCGGCCGGGTTTCTCCGGATCCTCGATGGGGATAACCCATTGGATAACACCGGGGTCCATCCGGAGGATTATCCGCTGGTGGAAAGGATGGCGGAGGATCTCAACTGCACTGTACTTGAATTGATCGACGATTCCGATCTCCGCCACGAAATAGACCCGGAAGACTACGTGGACTCGGACGTCGGTCTCCCCACAGTTAAGGATATCCTCGAGGAGCTGGAAAAACCCGGGCGGGACCCGAGACCGGAGTTTATTCCCTTCTCCTTTTCCGAGGATATCGACGAAATCGGTGACCTCGAAAAGGGAATGGTAGTTCCGGGCGTGGTGACCAACGTGACCAACTTTGGCGCCTTCGTGGACATCGGCCTCAAGTCCGACGGGCTAATTCATATCAGCGAACTATCCGACCAATACGTAGAGACCCCGCAGGACGTAGTGAAGTTAAACCAGAGGCTGCAGGTCCAGGTTATAGATGTGGATCAAGACCGGAAAAGAGTATCCTTGAGTTTAAACTTTGAAGAGGATTAACTCCGACCTATTGGCTGGGCGCGGGGACCCGGCCTGCTATATTAAAGAAAGTAGACCCGATGCCTCTGCCCGGGCGATTCGTGGCTACCTGCTGGAATATTCTTCCTGGATGGTGTTTACGGCTTCGGTGAAGTTATCCAGTTCGTCCTTGTCCGGTTCCAGGTTAAGGGCAGTCGACTGCTCCGGGGAACTCAACAAGATAGTGACCACACCGTGCTCGGGGTGGTACTCCGCTCCGACCTCCAGGCTGTCGCCAACCAAGGTCTGACTCAATATTTCTTCTGGCATCTTTTTGCCTCCTGGTTTTTTAGGTTTTCGGTTCTAGGTTTGGGTTTTTGGTCCGGCCTACCGGAGAATTAGGCTTATTACTTGAAGAACAATTTTGACAGCAGGCTTCTGCCTACGGCCTTGTTGGCCGCCCTTTTCGCTACTCGACTGGGCTTTCCGCTGGCGACCTTCGAGACGTCGTTTGCACTTCTAGCCGCCTTGTACAACATGCTCACAATACCGCCCATGGTTCACCTCCTGGTTCATATCCTTGATCCAGGATAAATGTAAAACTTTCTGATTTATTTGCAAATAACCGAAGAGGTGAAGTAGTTCAGGTTCGGAAGAGTATCCTGACTGAACTCCACGATTCGTTCGGCATGGACGAGGGACCAATCCTTTTCCTCCCTTGGTTGAGCGACCTTCTCTCTGCCAAACGGTACCAAAAACCCTGTCCCGTGGGGCGGGGTTCTTGAGTCTTATTTGAAGTCTACACTCTTGTGTGCAGAGGAGGAGGTTTGTCATCTATAATCTGTCGTTAAGAACTGGGGCAAATAGCCGAAATCCCTTGAGAATATTGAAAAAGGAGTTATATACATGCGATTCCAATTAAGCGGAGAAGAACTTGCCGATCACAGGGAAACCGTCCGGGAGGAAATGGCGGACAAGGGTCTCGACGCTCTCTGTCTTTTCAGTCCCCGAGACATATTTTATCTGACCGGGCTCTATCTGATCCAGACAGAGCGGCCGGTTGGCCTGTTGTACGACGGTAATAAGACCGTGGCCTTCCTTCCGACTCTCGAGGTCGAGCACGTGGAAAAACTGGGCGGAGTGGACGAGATAATTAGTTACCAAGAGTATCCCGGGGAGCGACACCCAATGAAAATACTGGCCGAGGTAATCGAGAACCGGGATATGGCCAGACTGGGCGTAGATAGCGACGGTTATCCGGGAGGCTACGGTTACCAGGGTCCGTCGCTTTCGGATCTCCTGGACCCGGAGATAGAGGAGCTGCCGAAGTTGATTGAGAGAATAATGCAGGTAAAGAGCGATGAGGAAATTGAGCTGATAAGGGAAAGCTGCCGCTGGGGAAACCTCGCTCACCGTTACCTTCAGGACTACACGGAACCCGGGAAGACCGAAAACGAGATCTCGACGCTGGCCTCTCTCGACGCTTCTCGGACCATGCTAAAAACTCTCGGTGACGATTATTACTCGCCAAAAGGTGCTACCACGCCGGCTACCGCCGGTTTTCGCGGGCAAATAGGCAAAGGAAGCGCAATTCCCCACGCACTGACCACAAATGAAACTATCCACGAAGGTGTCGTACTGGTTACAGGCGCTTCCGCAAATGTCGGCGGTTACCTAAGTGAACTGGAGCGAACGATGATCGTGGGAGAACCATGGGAGAAACAGGTCGAGTTCTTCAGATACATGCTGGAAGCGGGTGACGTCGCCATGGAGGCGATAAGACCGGGA
Organism: uncultured Thermotogae bacterium; assembly: GCA_964481645.1. Taxonomy (GTDB): domain Bacteria; phylum Bipolaricaulota; class Bipolaricaulia; order M55B111; family M55B111; genus JAGXLP01. Next base: position 3,459 of record CAYZUF010000087.1, on the reverse strand, counting down.
GTCAGCTTCGCTGAAGTGGACCGAAAAGTCCGGTCTTTTTACAAGGAAAACGGGCTCATGGATTACTGGCGACACCATACGGGTCACTCTATCGGTTTTGCCGGTCACGAAGCCCCGTACCTAGACTATCACGACGAGAGGGTGCTCGAACCGGGGATGGTGGTAACGGTCGAACCCGGACTTTACGTACCGGACTTTGCGGGGTTCAGGCACTCCGATACCGTCCTGGTCACCGAAGGGGGATCCGAGATGCTTACGTATTATCCCAGAGAACTGGAAGACTTAGTCATACCTGTGAGATAAGGAGACCGTTCTTGATGCCAACTTGGCATCTTGTGTTCACGGCAATACCGATAACGAACTCAGCAAATGATTGGGGCGGGTGAATAAAAACATTGACCGATAATGAAGAGCTAAAAGGTGTTATCGTCACCGGTGCCTCGCGAGGTATAGGGTACGAACTGGCCAGACTGGCCGGGGAAGACGGCTATAACCCAGTATTAGTAAGTAGAACTGAAGAGGACCTCCTGGCCGTAAGGCGGGAGCTGGAGGCAGAGTTCGCCGTCCAGGGGAAAATTATCACGGGTGATCTCAGCGAACCCGGCACTCCGGGGAAAATATTCGAGGAAATTGAAAGTTCAAACTATCGGATTGACCTCCTTTTCAACAACGCCGGTCGGGGTCAAATGGGAGAATTCGCCGCAACGGACTGGGAGACGGACCGAGAGATGATGCACCTCAACATGGACGCCGTAGTCCACCTGACGAAATTGTTCCTCCCGGGAATGAAGGAGAGAGGTGAAGGCGGGATAATTAACGTTTCTTCCCTCGCGGCATTTCAGCCGGGTCCACTCATGGCCCTGTACTACGCTTCTAAGGCTTTTGTTCAGTTGTTCTCCGAGGCACTTGCCGAAGAAGTTGAAAGTTACGGTATAACCGTTACGGCACTTTCACCCGGTCCGGTGGATACATCCTTCCGAATAAAAGGAAAAACGCCACCCAAGGACCAATCCGATCGGTCCGTGTCCCTGGATCCAGAATACGTAGCCAGGACCGGTTACGAGGGGTTTAAAGCGGGAAAGAGAGTCGTAATACCGGGGAAGCTAGCTTCGGTAGCACCACAGCTTGTCCGCTTCTTACCACGAAAAATAGTCACCAAGTTCGTCAAAAAACTAAACGATTATAGGTTAGATTGAATCCACAGGAGGAAGTATTATCGCTCTAACCTCATCTGAAGGCAAACCCGGATACAGACGTGAAAATTGCGGGAAAGGCTGGGATCAGATATAAGGACCGGACAATTCATTCGGCGGTGGTAAAAGAATTAAGGTGAAGTTAAGGAAACTTTTTAGCACTAATTTCGAACCGTGGTAATAATACCCGATATTACTGTTACTCCGCCGAGGACCTGGAGCCAGCCGACCGGTTCTCCAAGCAGAATGAATGCCACGGAAAAAGCGACGATCGGAGTCATGTTATTAAATACCGCCGCTCTGGTAGGACCAATAGTCCTAACCGCCGTGAACCAAACGACGTAACCGACTACGACCGCAAATATTGCCGAGAAGATGATTACTCCCCAGGAAGTTAACGAAAGTGAAGCCCAGTTCTGAGCAACTACTTTTCGTCCTGCGTATACCCACAGACCTCCCATTCCGAACAACATAGTGACGGCCGTCAGCCGCAGCGGCGAGTAACGCTCCAGCAGGTCCCGGGAAAGGACCGTATATAAAGATAGTGCCAGCGCCGCCGTTATCGTTAATAGATCTCCCGTGGTCTTCGAACCCCCAAAGGAGAGCTCCCCCTCGCCTCCGATCGTTACCAGAAAAACCCCGGCAAAAGCCATAACGATGCCCAGCCAGGCTTTTCTCGTCAATTCGTCCTTTTTTAATACCGCGGAAACCAGAGCAGTCCAGATCGGCGAAGTAGCAATTAGGAGAGAAGTGTTGCCGGCAGTGGTCAGCGAGAGCCCGTTTATGAAAAATATCTGGTAAATGGTGTGACCCAGAATCCCCAGCGCTCCCATCTTCAAGAGGTCAAGCGGCGGCATCGACTTCCAGCCTTCTTTCACCTTTAGTACGGTCAGAACTAGCAGAGAAGCAAGTGAGAACCTCACCACGTTAAAGGCAAGAGGAGGGACCCGGGAGATTATCCACTTGACGAAACTGAAATTGAACCCCCAGATTATGATTACTAAAGAGAGTAAGCCGTATACAATTGCCGGTTTTGTCTTCTGTGTTGACATTTTCATAGATGGTAATTAACCCTCTGTAGGAATGCAAAGGTCAACCGATCGATACTACGGACAAATTAACGATCAAAAGAGGTGTCATCCCCGATCTGTCTCAATTCTTTCATCAATTACCCTACCTCAATTATCCCATAAGGGGACCCCAAACTGGAGCGGATAATCCGTAAAAGTACTGGGAGCACACACCTCCGGCGATGATAATCAGTGTTAACTACCGCTAGCAGGTTTCAACAGACCAACCTGAATCGATCAACTTCTTCTGGCTTGACCCCTGACCTGGAACAAAGCGACAGGGGATTTTCTATTGGGTGGGATTATACTTAAGGGGAGTTTGAACGGTAAGATTTACCAATAATAGCTGAGAACCCCCTAGGGCTTGCCCTGGGGATGAATCAGCTGGTTGTTGGTCCAGCAGTCAATCGAGCCCAACTTCCAGTTATACCTGAATAAGAAAGATTCACTCGTATAATAACCAGCAGTTCTTAAGGGAAGTATCCTCGATTGACTGCTGGGTCATGTTTTGTAAAAGACCTGCAACATGATTTTAAATGGTTTTTTACAAGCCCCGCCCGGGGTTCTTGACTAGAATTGCCAAAATAACTGACGGTACTATAATTACCAAAGCAATTTCTCAGGGTTTTTATTCTTACGAGGGTCGGTGCGAATGCTAACGACAAACCAAATTAAACTTCAATGAAGTTCTTTAAACAAAAGGATTATGGAAAAAGATAACAGTTTACTTAAATCCCTGGAAGAGAGGTTTAGTTCGGACAGATGGTACTATTCCTACTCTCTCGCCAATCTCGCCGCAGGCGGGGTTTCCATTTTGATCCCTTTATACGTACTGCATCTCGGAGGAGGGGTTAGCGATATCGGGATATTGACGGCGGCCGGAAACCTGGTCGGGATCGCGGCCAGCCTTACCTGGGGCGCACTCTCCGATAGGTGGAATAGACGGAAATTATTTGTCGTTATCGGATTCCTCGGAGTGGGGCTATCTTTTATTCTTATGAGCATAGTTGAAACTTTTTCCCTCCTGCTATTATTGAATTCTACTTACATCCTATTCTGGATGTCCGCTGCAAGCGTGGCAACGATCTTGATAATCGAGAATGAAAATCGGGGAGACTGGGACCATAAAATCGGTTCTTTTAACATTAGCTCTGGTCTGAGATGGACTCTGCGGTTCGTAATCGTTTTCGCCTGGG
>CAYZUF010000086.1:0-6501 GCA_964481645.1 uncultured Thermotogae bacterium | reverse complement strand
CTTCCGTTATTTTAGTACCGTTGACAAGAACCATAATGGGATGGCAGAGGTTCATGATAATATGCATGTCGTGCTCCACGATTAGAAACGTTATGTTTTGTTCGTCGTTTAATTGTCGGATCCTATCGTTTACGTCGTTCTGGATGGCTGGGGGGACTCCCGCGCCGGGTTCGTCCAGTAAAACCAAATCAGGTTCGACCATCATCATCCGGCCCAGATCAAGAAGCTTGCGCTCACCTCCGGGCAGGTTGCCGGCGAATTCGTCCGCTTTATCCCTCATATCGAGAAATTCCAGGATTTCCAGAGCTTTATCTACGTTCTCTTCTTCTTGATTGCGAACTCTCTGCATCTGCAGTAGCGGATTCCAGGGTTGTTCACCCGCTTGTCCCGGTGGAGCGATCAACAAGTTTTCCAGAGTGGTAATTTTGGCCAACTCTCTGGTAATCTGAAATGAACGGTAAAGACCTTTTTGAAAAACCTCGTGCGGATCGTGGCCCGGTTGAATCTTTTCGTCTTTAAAAAAGATGTCCCCGCTGGTCAAGGGGTGGAATCCGGTGATCAAATTGAAAATAGTGGTCTTCCCGGCTCCATTTGGGCCGATCAAACCGGTAATTCTCCCTTCCTCTACCTGGATGTCACAGTTATCCACGGCCCGAATACCGCCAAAGTTCTTACTAACGCCGTCTAAACTTAGTATTGTATCCAAGACAATCCTCCTTGGTCACAATAGACACAGGAGAGGCCTTAACCCGGCCTCTCCTGTGAGATTCTCAGTTTAGTCCTGGTACTTTGCCCCCAGGTCTTCCCTGGCAACTGGTTCGGGAATAACATTATCAACGGTTTTGAATTCCCCGTCCTCTATTTGCCAGATCTGGACGGCCGAAGCGGCGTCACCGTAATCATCATAAGCTACTTCACCGGCGGCACCTATGTAGTTTACTTCCTTGCCATCAGCCAGCAGATCAAATGCCTTCTCGAGTTCTTCCGGGCCCGCGTAAACTTCTTCACCAGGAGCGCTAGTGACAGGTCGCAAGTTGTCTCGGATATCCTTGGAGGTGAGCTCGCTCGGCGATTTTCCGGACCGAGCAATGGCTAAAGAAATGGAAACAACAGCGTCGTAACCCGGAGTCATGAAGGGCTTGGGAGGAACTTGGCCGAACTCTTCTATATAACTATTGCGGAAGGTTTCCAGAGAAGGTCCTTCCATTACACCTTGTGAAGTGCCCTTGGTTCCTTCCAAATTCTCTGCCCCGACGCTTTCGATTACTTCGGGAGCTTTCCAGGCGTCAACTCCGTACCAGGGCATGTCCCCGTAACCCTCGGCAATTGCTTGCTTGCTCATGGTCATCATATCCTCGGGATAGGTAATGAAGAGAACGCCATCCACTTCCGAGCTAAAGCCTCTGTCTATTTCTGTTGCGTAGTTTGGTTTAGCCTGCTCATAAGGCACCTGGTTGACTACCTCTCCACCCAGCTGCTCGAATCGATAGGCGGAAGAGTCGTTGAGGCCCTCACCGTAAGGATTATTGACGTAGATTATGGATAGCTTTCTAATTCCGTCCTCGTATATCTCGTTGGCAACTGCCGCTCCCTGATAGAGATCGTGCATGCAGGCACGGAAGAAGTAGTCGTCGTCATCAAGAATAGAGAGCGCGGGAGAAGTGGATCCCTGGGCTATCTGAACTATCTTGTTCGGGATAGTTACTCCCTCTCCCACGGCTTTGCTAACTCCACTGGAAAAAGCTCCTACGATGGCAGGTACATTGTCCACCTGGACAAGCTTTCTGGCAGCATCCACACCACCGGTAGGGGTGGAGGTGGTGTCCCGGTTGGCTAAATCCAGTTCATGACCCATGATACCGCCTGCCTCGTTGATATGCTTCATTGCCAGGTGGTCGGCTTCCTGCATAGCTCCACCAATGGGTGCGTAATTTCCCGTGATGGGTAAAAGGGTACCAATTTTATAAGGTTTTTGGGCGACAGCGCTAGGTTGATAAGCCAGGACGAAACCGACAACGAAGAGAAAGGCTAAGCTCAAGACAATAGCCAAACCCGTTCGTTTGCGCAGGTTGCTCATTTTGTGGTCTACCCCCTTTAAAAATGTTTATTGAAGTATGGACCAAACTCTAAACTAACTAGTTGCCTACCACCTCCGATCATTGTTTAAAGCTGTGTTAAAAAAGCGCGGGATGTCTCGGTTGGCAAAAGATTGTAGGGTGAGAACAGTAGACTGTATGCGAAAAGAAAAGCATAGCGTCAACTGTATCATGGATCAACCAAAATGTTCTAATAACTCTTTGCCTCTCATAATAACTATTTGCCTTTCTGAATTCAAATGCCTGAGAGCAGCAACGAGTATATTGCGTCAGAAACCTATCAGAGGTAAAACTACCCCTTTCTGGCACATGGAGGAAGGCCAGTGACTGCGGATTATCACGGCTTGCTTTTTACAAATCATTGACTATCCAGAGCTTCTAACCTTAATAATCCCGGAAGAGGTTATTCACCCTCCGAGGGGTTTTATGTTACGGTTTTTAGGTTTTTGAATATGGAGATTTGTTGTTCGAGTCCACCTGTAATTTGGGGAGAGGTCGAGGACTTGTTGCAAAAACAAACCCGGATGATTACCATCCCCTGTGATACCAATGAGTGAACTAAAATTAATTAAAAACGTCCACACGATCTTTACGGCGGACTCCGAGGATCGGGAGCTAAGCGGCGGGTACGTTTTGGTGGACGATAACGAGATAGAGGAAGTCGGGAGCTCTCCCTATCAGGGTCCGGATCCGGACCTGGTTATTGACGGGGAAGACAGAGTAATGATTCCCGGTCTGATCAATACCCATCACCATCTCTACCAGACGTTGTTCCGGAACTTCAGAGAAGTAAATAATGCGGAACTCTTTACCTGGCTGACCGAACTTTACGAGCGGTGGGCCAAGATAGATAGCCGGGCGATCCACGTCAGCACGGTAATAGCTGCAGCGGAACTGTTGCTCAGCGGGGCCACCACAACCAGCGATCACCTTTATCTGTTTCCCGAGGGGCAAAACGACCTTTTTGACGCCGAGGTCGAAGCTGCCAGTGAAGTGGGAATTCGGTTTCATCCGACCAGGGGGAGTATGTCCCTCTCAAAAAAAGATGGAGGCTTGCCGCCCAAAGAGGTAGTCCAGACGGAGGAAGAGATAATCCGGGAATACCAAAGGGTAATTGAGGAGTATCACGACCGGGATAAGTTCGCGATGACCAGAGTGGCCCTGGCGCCCTGCTCTCCTTTTTCCGTAACGGATAAGATCATGAAGAATACCGCCAAGATGGCCGAGGAAGAGGACCTGACCCTGCACACTCATCTGGCCGAGACCGAAGATGAGACAGAATATTGCCTGGACGAAGTCGGGATGAGACCGGTCGACTACATGGAAGAGCTGGGATGGCTCACCGATAGAGTCTGGTTTGCCCACGCCGTGCACGTCAATAAGAGGGAGATCGAAAAACTATCCGACACCGGCGTTGGCATCTCCCACTGCCCTTCATCGAATATGAGGCTCGGCTCCGGCATAGCCCCGGTCGTTGAGATGAAGGATACTGACATTAAGGTAAGCATGGCTGTGGACGGGTCGGCAAGCAACGATACGTCAAACATGATCAAGGAATTGCGCCAGGCTTTGCTGCTACAGCGAGTAAAGTACGGCGCGGACTCTATCACTCCTCGGGAAGTTCTGCGATTCGGGACTATCGGCGGGGCGAGGGCTTTAGGCAGAGAGGGCGAGCTGGGTTCGATCGAGCCGGGAAAAGCCGCTGATTTAGTCATGGTGGATCTGGATCGACTCGAGTACGCCGGGGGACTATCCGACCCAGTTTCCGCTTTGTTGATGTGCGACACTAAGGGTGTCGATTTCAATATGGTCAACGGGGAGGTGCTGGTTGAAGAAGGGGAGCTGTGTGATCAGGAGTTACTCGACTACGTAGATGAACAGAACGAGATAGCCGCTCGGTTTTATTCTTAAATCGTCAGGCCGGGTCCCTGCGCCCGGCCGATAGGACCTCCGGCCTTTCCGAGCCGGGAAATTTCCGACTCGCGTGCTCAAACTGGTGCCTTCATGTTAGTGGTATTCACTTATAGGAATTATCACTCTTAAACAGTTGGTCTTGGCCGGTTATGAAAATATCCCTCCCCAGGAATTACCAGAGGCAAGCCTCAGGTAATTCCTGGCTCGGTCGGACATATGCGCCGCTTCGCTGGAATTTTCCCGGCTCTGAGCCCTATTCCGGATTCTTACACAGATTATCTTTATATACGGCTTTTGGGGATCGTTCAGGAAAATCCTATCGGAGGCCGAGCGGGCATGATTCCATGCTTTCGGAGAAAGCATGGGGAGCGAGGCCGAGATCGGAAGCAGCGATTTCCACGCCGGGGAAATCGCCTGCGGTTTTATCGAACGATGCCCAAAAGCCATTTAAGTGTGCGTTAGTATTTATTTCGGAATAATACTCGGATAAGTTGAGCTTCACCAACATATTTACCAGAATTAGTTACTAAATGATTACCCGACAGCTGGAGTGCGGGAGCTCCGCTTGCTATTGTTTTGAAAGGGCTCTAAGTCATCTAGCTAATAAGTAAATCGGAGGAAATCATGGACAATTTAAATGAGAAAGATAGAAGTACGAAAGAGGACTTCGGGCCGGTTGGCAAGGGCGAAACCCGGGTGGATGCAGTAGACAAGGTTACCGGCAAAGCAGTCTTCGCCGACGACTTCAAGCCCCAGGGTCTGTTGTACGCTGCCGTGGTCCGGAGCACGATTCCCAGCGGGGAAATCCGTAAGATCGATACCTCGGAAGCAGAAGCGCTCCAAGGCGTGGAAGCGATGGTTACGGCCGAGAAAATCCCCGGAAGAAATACGGTGCCGGTGATCACGGACGACCAGCCGGCTCTGGCCGAGGAGAGAGTGCGCTACGTCGGCGAGCCGGTCGCACTGGTCGCTGCCCGGAGAAAAAAGGCCGCGGAGAACGGTGCGGAAGCGGTTCAGGTTGATTACGAGGAGGGAGAAGCCGTCTTCGACCCGCTGGAAGCATTGGAAGAAGATAGCCCGCGCGTGGTCCGGGAAGGGTACGGAGAGGAGGGAAACGTATTTGACCGGATGGTCCTGGAAAAGGGTGATATAGAGCAGGCGCTGAAGCAAGCCCCGGTAGTAGTGGAAAACGAGTACCGGACAAGATATCAGGAGCACGGGTACATAGAACCTCAGGGTATAACCGCCGTTCCCGTCTCCCGGGGCAAGATGGAACTACACGGGACCATGCAATGTCCTTTCTACGTGCAGGAGGCGGTATCGACCGCACTTGGTTATGGGATAAATAAAGTTAAGGTAGTTCAGCTGGAGACCGGAGGCGCCTTCGGGGGAAAAGAGGACGTACCCTCTCAGGTGGCAGTCCTTGCCGCCCTTCTCGCTCATGAAGCCGAAAACCCGGTGAAACTAACTTACGACAGGCGAGAGGACATCGAAGCCACCAGCAAGCGGCACCCCTCGGTGGTCCGGTACAAGACGGCCGCCGACGAGGAAGGGAAGTTACTGGGCCTAGAGGCCGAGGTCTTCCTCGATTCCGGAGCCTACCAGACTCTGTCTCCGGCCGTCCTGTTCAGATCCCTCGTCCATACGCCCGGCCCGTATTCCGTCCCAAACGTCAGAGTTGTCGCCGGGAGCGTGGCCACCAACAAGGTTCCCAACGGGGCCTTCCGGGGGTTTGGCAGTCCTCAGGTGATTTTTCCACACGAGTCTCAAATGGACCTGCTGGCCGAGAAACTGGAGAAATCACCGGGTGAAGTCCGGGAGAGGAATATCTTACGTTCCGGGGATCGGACGGCCACCAACCAGAAGGTAGAGAGGAGCGTGGGGCTGGCCAAGTCCCTGAGCAGGGCTAAGGAGTTGTCCGGCTGGAAGGAGAAGAAGTCGGATTACCGCACCTGGAACCAATCTCACCGAAAGATAAAGAAGGGAATCGGCTTGTCGACGGTAATGTACGGGGTGGGGATGGGTGCCGGTGCTCCGTTCCTGGAGAAGGCCGGGGCGTACGTCAAGCTGGAGCCCGACGGCACGCTTACGGTATCCGTGGGTAATACGGAGATGGGTCAGGGAGCGGAGACCGTGCTCTCTCAGATAGCGGCCGAGCCCTTGGGCTTGGATTTAGCCAGGGTGAGTCTGACGCAGGTGGATACCTCCAGGGTACCGGACAGCGGGCCCACGGTCGCTTCCAGAACTACCACTATGGCGGGAAACGCGATAATCGACGCCCTGAATAAACTGAAAAAGCGAATCTCCTCCATGGGAAGACAGATCCTTGGTTGTTCCCGAGTGTATTTCGAGAACGGTTTCCTGATCGACCGGTCCGAGGACTCCAATCGAGTCCCGCTGGAAGAGGTCGCCGACCGGATGTGGACCGAAAACCTGGACCCGGCGGGGGAGGGCTGGGGAAGCAAAGGTATGAAAAACTGGGAAAGAGAGA
>CAYZUF010000085.1:0-6530 GCA_964481645.1 uncultured Thermotogae bacterium | reverse complement strand
CCTCCGGTTTGCTCACGCCCGTACTCCTCCCGAATTAATTTTCAATCCGATAAACGCTCCAGGTCAAAGATTATATTGCACGAATAGTATAAAGCAAACCAATCAACTCCCGTTTCAACGAGCTAAACCGGGAACTCAACCTGGTGAAGTAGCCCTGCCTGCCGAGTCAAATGGGGAATAAAGGCCTGACCTATTCTTCCCCGGCCTTATCAAATTCCTCACAGCGGACCTTACCGGGCGGACAGTCAGTTAACTCGAACCTATCCTGGAGGATTTTGCCGATGGAGTTCTCCTCCGCGAGTTGGTGGGCGAGGTGAAGGTGCAGACACTTGATGTGCCGGTCGCTCTCGATCCCCCCGATTCCCCGGGTCAGGGCATCCTCGGCCCCCCTCTTCCGGAGGAACTTCTTCTCCTCCTCGGTCAGTAATCCCCGCTGTTCTTCCAGATATTTTTTCTCCTGTTTCCGGTATTCCCTTTTCAAACCCGGCCTGGAAGCGAGCTCTTCCTCCAGCTCCCGGATGTAACCCTCCGACTCTATCCGGGCGATTTTTTCCACCCGTCGGGGACAACTCAACCAGTAGAGGGTGGGAAAGACCTCGAACTCGTCCTCGTCATCGATCAACAGAGGCCGAGTCTTCAGAACCAGGGGGTAACCGTAACTACACCTTTTCGCAACCTCCACCGGAACTCTGGGTTCCCGTCCCAGCTGGGACCGGATCACCTTTCTCTCTTCTTTTTCGATTTCTTCCTCCTTCGCCCCCTCCGGATAAGTGGGTACAGAGAACTGGGCCGGGGCGGGGTTCTTGACTCCCTGGGGACTCAGGCACCGAATTTTTCCAGCTGGTTGCTATAACCGAGAGTTACCGGCAATAGATTCCCGCTGAACCGGCCCAGACCTCCGCCGGCAGCTACCAACTCGTCGAAGGTCTCCGTCCGGTCCCTTCTCACGTTGGGTCCGGCTATCATCACCGGTACCGGATCCGCCACGTGCCCGCCGTATTCTATTGGCGTAGTGTGGTCTCCGGCAAAGGAGAGGTGGGTCTCCTCCCAGTCCAAGTTTTCCCTCAACCAGCCAAAAGTCCGGTCGATCTTCTCGATGAATTTAACTTTACCCTCCGAATCGTGATCGTGTGAGGCATTGTCCGTCCCCTTGAAGTGGACAAAGACCAGATCCTTCCCGCTTTCAAGTTCCTCCAGGGCAAGTTTGGCCTTATTGATGATCTGGGAGTCGACGGTCCCCGTAGCTCCTTCGGCGGACTCAAATTCCATGCCGGCTATCTTGGCCACACCGATATAAAGGGCTCCGGCGGCGATTACGGATGCAGAAATACCGTAACGGTCTTCAACTGGCTCGATCCGGGGATAAGTGGCGGCTCCCCGGGCCATTATGGCGTTTGCGGGAAGCTTGTCTGCCCTTCTTCTCTCCTCGTTGAGCGGGTGTTCCTCGAGGATTTCTCTCGCCTGTCGGGTGACCTCGTTCAGGATCCGGGCCGTCTTTTCCGAACACTGGTTCCTTCCTTTCGCGTCGGGTATCGGTATTCCCAGTTCGTGAGGGTCGGTTGGAGTTACGTCTCCGCCAAGGTCCGAACCGGTAAAACAGAGGGCTCCTCGATGCTCGGTACTTCGTTTAAACCTCACCTTCACTTCAGGGTACTCTTCGGACCTCAACACGGATAGCGCTTCTTCCAGCTGGTCCTGACCTTCCGAGATCCTGCCCGCTCTTCTGTCCGCGATCGTTCCGTCCGGGTCAATGGTGGCGAAGTTGGTCCGAAAACAGACGTCATCTTCCGTTATCTCCATTCCTATCCCTGCCGCCTCAAAGACTCCCCTACCCGTGTAGCACGTATAGGGATCGTAACCAAACAGGGAGAGGTGTGCCGTATCACTCCCCGGTCTAACCCCTGGTTTTATGGGGTCCATCAAACCGGCTGTTCCCCTCCTGGCAAGCAATTTATCAATCTCCGGCGTATCCGCGACCTGGAGACAAGTCTTCCCTTCCATGTCCGTCGGTCTGCCTCCAAGTCCGTCAGCAATTATCATTAACGTCTTCAACACAATCGACCTCCCGTTACGGAAACCTCCAGCTAGAGCAAACTTTGAACTATTGGTGTGAAACCCAGCTAAAACTACTTTCAGATCAAATAGTTATACTGAATAATTACTCTTTTACAAGCCAACTCCGCGGGAAGGGATAGCCAAGGCCTTCGGAATTCAAATTAGCTCGAGAAATAGCCCGGACTCCGATCCGGGTGACCCGCCGGAAAATGGAAACCCGTCTCGGATTCAGCGACAGCCGTTTCTCCCGGGACAGAAACGGCTGAGCCACCAAACGGCCGGAGAAGTTGGAGTTCAGTCCTACCTGTTGCCGGTGTGGATGGCTTTATCGTGGACGTTCTCGGCGGCCTCCATGACAGCTTCCGAGAGAGTCGGATGGGCGTGAATTGTTTCCGCCAGCTCGCTCGCGGTCAGGCTTCTCTCGGCAGCCAGTCCGACCTCGGCAATCAGGTCGGAAGCATTTGGTCCCAGTATCGCTCCGCCGAGAAGGACGTCCGTCTCCCCGTCAACCACCAACTGGACCATTCCTTCCGTCTTATCCATGGCCAGAGCCTTTCCGGAAGCCCGAAAGGGAAACCTCCCGATAACGGGATCGAACCCTTGCTCTTCCGCCTCGGCTTCTGATAGACCCACCTCTGCGTATTCAGGATCCGAAAAGACGACGGCCGGTACGTGTCTATAACCACGGATTTCTTCTTCCCCAATGGAAGCCGCTGCAATCAATCCCTCCCGGGACGCCTTGTGGGCCAGCATCGGCTGCCCGGCCACGTCACCTATGGCGTAAACCCCCTCCCGACTGGTTCGGCAGGAGCGGTCCACGGAAAGATAGCCATCCTCGTCCCTCTTCAGGTTCAAATCCTCGGAAACGGCGCCCAGATTTGGAGCCCGTCCAACCGCCACCAGGACTTTGTCCGCCGGAAATACCTCGGTCTCCCCGTCTTTTTCTCCCAGCACTACCCTCTCATCCTCTTCCCGCTCGAACCGGACGGCCCTGGTCCCGGTATGAACCTTTATCCCTTCTTGTTTTAGGCCCTTGCTTAAATAGGATTCGAACCGCCTGTTCAGGTTCATTCCGGGCAGTACTCCCGGCTCCATCTCCAGGATTTCCACCTGACTTCCCAGGCGGGAGTAGAGTGTACCCAATTCCACCCCAATGACCCCGGCCCCGAGTATTACTAATCGGTCCGGGATTTCCGGGGGAAAAACCGCATCGCGCGAACTCCAGACGCCTTCGTCCTCAAAGGAAAAACCGGGAAGCTCGATCGGGGCAGACCCGGTGGCGATTATCACGTTTTCTGGATTGAGGCTGAAGCCCCCTCCCCCATCCTCCTCGACCACAACTTCAAGTCCCGAACGAAGTTCCGCTCGGCCCTTAACGACCCCTCCTCCATTTGCCTCGATCAATTTTTCAACCCCGCCCGTCAACTGGTCCACGACTTCCCTTTGATATCCCGTTATGGTCTGAAGGTCAAAACCGATATCGCCAAACTCAATCCCCCTTTTCCGCCAGGATTGGGCTTTCCCCAGCGGTTCCGTGGTACTATAGAGCGTCTTGGTGGGAATGCAGCCCCAGTTGAGGCAGACTCCACCGATCTCTTCCTCTTCGACCACGAGCGGTTCCAGTCCGTACTGGCCCAGACGGATAGCCGCCGTATAGCCCCCCGGACCGGCCCCAATCACAACCGTATCCGAACCGTCTTTCTCGCTCACAACCTCACCTCCCAACAGGAGATAAAGACCCTCCCCCGCCCGAATGACGAGGGATAACTTTCTACCAAAATTAGCCGAGGAACCCCCGGGGTCCCCCCTGCGGGCGAATCGGCTGTTTTGAGTGCTAGTTCAATCTTCCGTCTTTCAAACCCGAGGTGATCTTTACCATTGCCCTTTTATTTGCCCCGCCCTGTAGGCGGGGTTCTTGACTCAGTCACCGTAATGGATGGAATGGCCGATTCAAAACTACGGAGCCATCTCGTCCAGTGCGTTGTTAACGTGGAAAGCAATGCACCATTCACATTGCTGCGTAATCGATATGGCAATGGCCATAAGTTCCTTGGTCTTCGCGGAGAGAACCTTCTCTTTCTCCACTGCCCCCATTAATCTCTTGAAGTGTTCCATACTCTCGGGGTTCCCTTCTCCAAACTCCTTCATCCAGTCCTGCGCTCTCCGTAAGTTCTCTTTTGCTCCCATAGGCAACCCTCCTCCGATTGATCAAAGTAGTAGCGTCACAGGCAACTAGAACGACGGTCCCGGATCAGCCATACCTATAAGAAAAGAATAGTTTGGCCGCCCCTTGTTAACAACCCGCCCGGGCGAGGAACCGGCCCCAATTTTACCCCAAATTCGAAAGAAGTGTAATTAAAGTTCTCGATTCCCGGTCCGGGTTTGTCATCCACTCCCCTGGTTAGTAACATTCACTGACAAACAAAAAGAGGTTCGGGGTGGATGAAAATGCCCGCCAATTTACCGCCTGAGTATATCGAAGCGGAAGAGAGATATCGTAACGCGAGCTCCAAGGACGAAAAGCTCGACGCCCTGGAGGAGATGCTTGCTCTGCTGCCCAATCACAAGGGAACGGACAAGATAGAAGCCGACATTCGGAAGAGGATCTCGAACCTCAAGAAGAGTTCGACGAAGAAGAAGGGGCCAACCAGAGCCAAGACTCCGGATCAGATAGAGCCACAGGGAGCCGGCCAGGTAGTACTGACTGGTCTACCCAACTCGGGGAAATCGGCCCTCCTGGACGTCACCACCAACGCCACGCCAAAAGTCGCCGACTTTCCCTTCTCAACCCACGGACCAACTATCGGGATGCTGGAGTACGAAGACGTCCAGATTCAGCTCATCGATACCCCTCCTCTCTCCGAGGAACACGTCGAAACGTGGGTCTACAACTTAATCCGAAAGGCGGACTTAATTCTCCTCTTGGTCGACGGCTCCGGCGACGATCCGGTGGAGTCCCTCCAGCAAACGCAAGAACACCTCGAAGGGGAGGGCATTTACCTGTTTCATCCCCAGGCGGATTTCCAGAGGGATGCCATAGGTAGGACCAACCGAAAGGGACAGCTGATCCTTTCCAAAAACGACGAGCTCGAGGACGAAAGGCTGAGCACAAGGTTAGAAGAGGTTGCCGGCCTCCCAACTACGTCTCTATCAATTCTGGACGAGGAAAGCCTTTTCCGGTTCCCCCGGGCCGTCTTCGAGGGGTTACAGAAGATCAGAATCTACACGAAAAAGCCCGGAGAGGAGCCCGATCTCCAGGAACCCTACCTCCTGGATAAGGGTAGTACGGTGTTAGAGGGAGTCCGATCAATCCATAGAAACCTGGTAGATAACCTGGACTACATAAGAATCTGGGGGTCGGGTAGATTTGACGGGCAGGAGGTTGCTCAGGATCATCGCTTGGAGGACGGAGATATCATAGAAATACACCAAAAATAAGCTTTAGGTTACCTCTCTTACCATCCGTTCCGCCTCCTGCAAAGCGACTTCTCTGCTTTCGATCTCTCCGGCATAGATTTTCTCGTGAAGGGAATTCAGGACCTCCCCCAGCCTAGGGCCCTCGGCCATGCCCAGTTGTTTCAGGTCGTTTCCGTCGATTAGCTCCCTGGCAGTACCCAGCTCTTCCAGATGCTGTAAGTGAGGAAGAAGGTTCGAAAACTCTTTCAAGACGGGGAGCCAGCCCTCTACCCCGTGCGAACTGGCTGCGCTATCCGCAATGATAAGCCGCAATAACGAGGTGAAATATCCGAACCGTGCAGGGACCCGGTGGACCGGGAAAGAGGTATCCTGTCTGTACCTGACCAGCTCCACCTGCTTGGCCCTTTTCATTTTGGGCAACACCGAAGCCCGCATGTGATTCCCTACCATCCAGGTCAGCTTTTCACTCTCCTCGTTGGAAAGTCGGAGTCGAGAGGCGATCTCTCGAGCTTTACTTTCTCCTACCGAAGCGTGTCCACCCATATGCTTCCCGTCGTTATGATGGTAAGCATCGGCCTTACCGACGTCGTGAAGGAAGACGGCCAGTTTGGTCAACGGAGAAAAACCGAGCCGATCCGCTACCTCCAGAGCGCGGAAGCTGTGTTCCAGGACGTCCCCTTCCGGGTGATATTCCTCCGGCTGGGGTATCCCGTCGTTGGCTATCATCTCGGGCAAAATTCCTTCCAGCAACCCGGTCGACTTACAGAACCTCAGTCCCCGGCCGGAATTGGAGGTCCCGAGGACTCCGAACAATTCCTCCTTTATCCGCTCCCAGGAGATACGGGTTATCTCCCCGGAAACTTTCTCAATTGCCCGAACCGTAGCCGGAGCTATCTCCCCACCGAGGTCACAAGAAATCCTGACCGCCCGCAACGGTCGGAGATAATCCTCCCTAAACCTTTGCTCCGGTTCTCCTATTGCTCTGATGATCTTATTCTTCAGGTCGGGAATCCCTCCGACCGGGTCGATGACCTCGCCGGTCTCGGAGAGAGCCAGCC
>CAYZUF010000084.1:0-6686 GCA_964481645.1 uncultured Thermotogae bacterium | reverse complement strand
TCCTTTTGGACAGGACAGAAGTCCTGAGGAAGCGGCAAAACTCGTTGAGAAGGTACTTGAGGCGACTTCTCTTCCTTTAATCATCTGGGGTTGCGGGGATGAGGACAAGGATAACGAGGTGTTTACTCAGGTATCACCGGCCGCCGCGGGAGAGAACTGTCTCCTCGGTACTATCACCGAGGACAACTATCGCACCCTCACTGCTTTGAGTAAAGCGGATGGCCACAAGATTATCGCGGAATCACCGGTGGACATTAACATGGCCAAACAGGTCAATACTCTGGCCCTGGATATCGGGTTCGATCTCGAGAATCTGGTTATATTTCCCAATTCTCCGGCCCTGGGTTACGGTATCGAGTACGTTTATTCAATCATGGAGCGGACCAGGCTGGCGGGGTTGAAGGGAGACAGACTGATGGCCCAGCCAATCCTCGCCAATATTGGTGGCGAGGTATGGGGAACCAAGGAGGCCAAAATTCCTGAGCAGGAGAAGCCGGAGTGGGGGGATCACCGGAAACGTGGCCCGATGTGGGAGGCGACGACCGCCTTTACCTACATCCAGGCGGGAGCGGATACGGTGGTGATGCGTCACCCTGAATCCATCAAAGAGACCAGGCTAATGATTGAAAGATTAATGGAGGGAAGCGGTAATTAATTACGCTTACCGGTTGTACCCAAGGGAGGGCAAGTAATGATCCTCGTAGGAGAGAGAATAAATGCTGGATTTGGCCCGGTAGCCCGGGCTTTAAAAGATAGGGACGCCGAAGAAATTAAAACTTTGGCCCGAAGCCAGGAAGACGCGGGTGCGGATTACCTGGACATCAACATGGGCGCTATATCGAAGGATCCCGACGACATGGTTTGGTTGGTGAAGACCGTGCAGGAGGCGGTTGATACCGGGATATCGATTGATTCTCAGAAGCCGGAGATCGTGGAACCCGCGCTGCAAGTCTGCGAGAACGATTCGTTAATCAATTCTACTACTGCGGTAGAGGAGAAGTTGGACAGTCTTATTCCTCTGGCCGTTGATTACGATGCCTCGATTATAGGGGTCACCAGCGGAGAAGAAGGAGCTCCACAGGACGTAAATGGTCGGCTCGAACACGCCGCCGCTATATTTTCCAGGGCGACTGAGGCGGGGATACCTCCCGGAAACCTGTTCATAGATCCGGTAGCGATGCCGCTGAAATTCATGCAGGAACAGGCATCCAATTTGTTGAAGTCAATTCACCAGATTTCCAATATATCCGACCCCCCTCCCCACATCTCTCTGGGTATCAGCAACATCTCTTCCGACGCGACCGAGAGGAGTTTGATAAATCGGACTTTTTTGGTGATGGCAATGGCGGTTGGATTGGACGCTGCAATCTGCGACGTCACTGACCAAAAACTAATTCAATCCGTGGCAACCGCGGAAATGATACTGAATAACGAAATTTACAGTGACTCTTTCGTCGAAACCTATCGGATGGCCTAAAAGTTCGTCCTCAGGGTTAACTGAGGCGAAAGAACCACTAACCGAGGAGGAGTGATGACTGACGACAAAGAAAACAACGCCGGAAAGAAAAGCGTCGATCCAGCTTCAGTTGAAATGCTCGGAGTGGCAGAGGAGGAAGACAATTTAGAATCCGCGTGGGACAGATACGAAAGTATGCAGCCTCAGTGCCAGTTTGGCGAAGACGGTATTTGCTGCCGGATTTGCAATATGGGGCCGTGCAGAATCATTCCGGAAAAATCGGAGACCGGGGTCTGTGGCGCTACTGCCGATACGATTGCGGCCCGGAATCTGGTAAGGATGATTGCTGCGGGTGCGGCGGCCCACTCGGATCACGGACGAGACGTGGTCCACACCCTAACTGAAGCCATAGAAGGTGAGAATTCCGATTATGAAGTCAAGGACTACGACAAATTGCGTCAATTCGCCAGGGACTTTGGTATAGGGGAGGAGAACGGAAAAGAGGATTATCTGGCCCAAAAGGTTGCCGAGGCAAGTTTGGGCGAATTCGGCCGCCAGAAGGGCACCATGTTATTACCTGAAAGGGCTCCGGATAAGAGGTACGAATTATGGAAGGAAGAGGGGATCTTGCCCAGAGGGATTGATAGAGAAGTGGTCGAGATGATGCACAGGACCCACATGGGGGTGGACACCGACTACCGGAATATTCTCAAACAGGGTCTTCGTTGTTCGCTGGGGGACGGGTGGGGTGGATCGATGATCGCTACCGAACTGCAGGACGTCCTGTTTGGTACGCCGGAACCACTCCAGGCAAGGGTTAATTTGGGGGTGCTCGAGGAGGATTCGGTCAACCTCATCGTGCACGGTCACGAACCGGCGCTTTCGGATGTATTTACCGAGGCCGCCAGGGACCCCGAACTCCTGAGTCTCGCCGAGGACGAAGGCGCCGAGGGTATAAACGTTGCCGGAATATGCTGTACCGCCAACGAAATTCTCATGAGACACGGAATACCCATTGCGGGGAATTTTCTCCAGCAAGAACTTGCGATCATGACGGGAATTGTGGATTTAATGATGGTGGACGTCCAGTGTATTATGCCTGCTCTGTCCGAGGTCGCGGATAACTTCCACACCGACCTCGTAAGCACCTCGCCCAAGGCGAAGTTTCCCGGGGTAGAGCACGTACAGTTCAGCGAAGAAAACGCCCTGGAAACCGCGAAGGACATAGTAAAGAAGGGAGTAGCCAACTTCTCCAACCGTGAAGGAGAGAAAAGGAAAGTGCCGGAGGAAGAGGAAGGGCTCATAGGGGGGTTTACTTCGGAGTCCGTATTCGACTTTCTCGGTGGAACATACCGAGCTACCTACAGACCGCTAAATGATGCCATAATAGACGGACGTCTCAGAGGGGCGGCCGGTGTTGTAGGCTGTAATAATCCGGACACCTGTCACGATTACGGCCATACGAAGATGGCCAGGGAGTTAATAAAAAACGATGTTCTGGTGGTGACTACGGGTTGTTCGGCGATTGCTGATGGAAAGGACGGTTTAATGAAACCCGATGTTGCTTTTGAACTTGCCGGCGAAGGCCTGGAGGAAGTATGTCGAGCCGTAGGAATTCCCCCCGTACTTCATCTCGGTTCCTGTGTCGATAATAGCAGAATTCTTATCCTATTGTCGAATATGGTTGCCGAAGGGGGGTTGGGAAACGATATTTCGGATCTACCGATTGCCGGAGCCGCTCCCGAATGGATGAGCGAGAAGGCGGTCTCAATTGGGTTCTACTTCGTGGCTTCTGGAGTATTTACCGTTCTGAACGAGGCGTTCCCGGTTACCGGTTCCGAAAAGGTAATGGATTTTTTGACCGACCAAGTTGAGTCGATTACCGGCGGGAAATTTGCCTTTGAGAAAGATCCCGGTAGGGCGGCTGAACTGATGATCGATCGTATAGAGAGCAAAAGGGAGGAGCTGGGTTTGAAACAGCCCATGTATACCGGGTGATTAGGCCAGTCCGGAGAGAGTTTGCTTGATTATCTATATGGAGGTGGGTCCAGTGTCCAGCAACCACGAGGCCGAATTGAGCCAGTACGTCGATTCGAATAAGCCGATTACCTTGATTTTGTCAAACGGGATGAAGTTAACCGGCGTGGTAGAATGGCAGGACGACCGTTTTATCAATCTCGTTGGTACGGTGGAAGGAACCGAGCGAAGCTGTACTGTCTCCAAACGAGCTTTAATTTGCTACTATGATTACAGGGAAAGCGATGAGGGATACGCGACAATCGAGGAGATTTAGTTGACCCAGACTGGATTGCAGGGAGTCTCTTTTCTGTTGGAAAGGGCGTAGGGTTTCTCTATCTCTCCCCGGTATCCGAAGTTATAAGGTTCAACTCCGTATGTAGGTTTCTTTCCGGTATATTTTCACCTCAAATTCTTTCCCGGCCATCGGCCCCCATAACCCCCGGTGGGTCGAGTTGAATAGAGAGGTGAGAGAATATTTCCCTGATTTTGACGACGGCTTCACAGGAAATAAGCGAAGTAGGCAATTGTGGCCAGAGCGAATACTTTCACTATTTTGGCCAGGACGATAACTACCAGGCCAAAGCGAATGTCCAGCGCTTCGACGGCGAAAATAGCTCCTCCGGTCATGATCGTGCCCAGGAAGGGTACGGGTAAAACGGACAATCCGAATACGAAAAGGTAATCGTATCCGTAAGTATCTATCAGTTTGGAAATCGCCTCGTCCCGTATTTCCTTGGACTTCAGGAGCCCCCAGTAGCTGTCGTCGAAATTATCGGTTAAATCCTCCACGCTGTCCAGGTGGCGCCGAAATAAGGGGAATCTCCGCCGGAGATAGGCTCTCACTTTTTCAATTGCGTCTTCGGGAATTAAAAACTTAATCGGTAAATATAATGTGATTAGACCCCAGAGGTTTATTCCAAGTCCGGTGGCAAGGGAGAAAATCATCGATTCGTGCTCCAAAAAGCGGCGGAAGAGTATCTGGTCGGAAGTCAACCACCACTGGACAAACATCTTCACTACGTGAGCTAATTTTTGAAAAAACATAGTCCGGTATTCTCTATGATTTTACCCATGTTTCCCGGATAAGAGGGGATAATTGGCTCTCAAAAACCCCCACTAATGGCCGGAATCCGCCTTTCCCGCTTCTCCACTATCCGGGGCCTCTGGTTCAACCCCGAAAGGATCAATACTTCGCCCGGCTCAATTGGCCCGGTTATCCAGTTGCCGCGATTTGGCCATGCTTCGGCCTTGACTGATCCTCTCTGGTTTATAATTTAGCTTGGCAATTCCGGGGTTGCAAACGAACGGTAAATTTGCGGGGGCGGGGTTGGAAACCCCCCCGCTTTCAATAGATCGGCCGAAGCAGGGGCCTGGCGGGGAGATACCCCTTTAGAGGGAACCCATCTTCTCCCTTAAAGCCTTCATGGCCGCGGCAAGCTCCCCGTGATGGACCAGGTCGGCCCTTCTGTCGTACGGGGTCCTGTCAAGGTTGATAATAACGAGTCTTCCCCCCGTGGACTCGAAGTGGGGAACCAGAGAGGCGACCGGGTAGACTTCCAGTGAGCTCCCCAGGACCAGTAACAGGTCGGCCCGGGCTAGTTCTTTTTCGGCCTCGGTTACCTCTTCGGGAAGTTGTTCTCCGAAGAGGACGACCTCCGGACGGATCAGCTCGCCACAATCCGTGCAGTAAGGAAGTTCTCCCCCTCTGAACCGGTGGAGTATCTCTGCGGTGGGCAGCTCTTTCCCACAACCTTCGCACCTGCTGAACCTGAAATTGCCGTGTAGCTGGTATACTTTCTCCGAACCCGCTTCAGCGTGGAGGCCGTCGATATTCTGGGTAATGACTCCCGTCAACAGCCCGGCACTTTCCAGCTCCTCCAGGGTTCGGTGAGTGATATTTGGGGATGCTTCTTTAAGGCTGGAGAAACGGTCGACCCAAAACTCGAAGAAGTCCCTCGGGTTCTCGTGCAGGGCTCGGCTGGAAGCAACTTCCATTGGGTCCAGCTCGGCCCACAGGCCATCTTCCCCTCGAAAATCGGGAATTCCGGAATCAGTACTAACCCCGGCTCCGGTAAGAGCATAAGCGGACCCAGCCTGTTCCAGCCAGCTGGCGATCTCCTTCATTTTCTTTTCCGCTCGGTCACGCATTTTTCACGCCCCTTGGTACAGTGACCCTGGACCCCGGCGGTCAATCCAGGGGATATTTCCCGAATTCTTTTACGGCGTCGACCATAGCCAGTACGTTTTTCGCGGGGACTTCGTCCATTATAGTGTGGACGGCGGCGACCAGGTATCCACCTCCGGGTCCCAGGGTTTCCAGGACCCTCTTTACCTCTGATTTGACCTCTGCCGGTCTGCCCTCGGGGAGGACACTCCGGGTATCAATTGCGCCACAGAAGGCTATTTCCGCTCCGAACTGTCGTTTGAGTTTGGCCAGGTTGGACATTTTGCCGGCCGAGGTCTGAATCGGATTGAGTATATCGACCCCTATTTCGATGAAGTCCTCGATCAGGGGAAAGACGTCTCCGTCCGTGTGAAAGAAGACCTTTGCGTCCGTCCGCTCTTTAATAAAATCTATGTAATCGGCGTGAATTGGCTTCAGAATATCCCTGTAGGTTCGGGGGGAGATCAGCAGGTTCTGCTGGGTCCCCAGGTCGTCTCCGATGCCTATTATGTCTACGTTATCGCCCAGTTCGCCCAGGAAGGCGGCCATTAGAGTTTTGCATTTCTCGGTTATTTTCCGGAGCAGGGCTTCCGCAAATTCGGTGTTTTTCACGAGGTTGCGCAGGAAAACGTCCATCCCCTGCATGGCAAAGGCACGCTCCAGAGGGAAGAGGAGCCAGGGAGACCCCATGACGGCGTATTTGCCTTCCTCTGCTAACTGTTGGGCACGCTCCTTTACGTGATCCACCCGGGTTGGATCTTTCATATCCGGCCATCCCTCGTATTCTTCGAGATCCTGGATCTTTTCGGCGTCCCCCAGCGGGTGAATTCCGGGATACCAGTCACGGGTTTCGGTCTCCACCTGACCGCTACCCCAGGAGTTTATGTAAGGAGAGCCCGATTCACGATCCCTATTTCTCTCCCGGGTCGAGGCTGGCTCCAGGTCTCGAACACCCCGAACGTCGGAGCCCAGTCTCTGCAGTGTCCGTTCGTCCAACTTCGCGGTTCCCAGTTCTGGCCACTGGTAGAGGTATTCGTCCGGAGCGTC
>CAYZUF010000083.1:0-6734 GCA_964481645.1 uncultured Thermotogae bacterium | reverse complement strand
GAAGGATAGTCAGTTTAACGAAGATCTGGGTGCCGGTGAGAACGATCAGGGATTTGGTTTGACCGTGGCTGCCTACGAGGGAATTAACGGGGTAGAGATAAATAATTCCACCTTCCACGACCACGATGGCGCTCTTACTGGAGTAACCTTGCCTGGCCTGCCCGACCAAAACTTGAGTGACGGGATTACGTTGCTAGCTACCTACGATGGCCCCTCGAATGACCCGGTCAGGAACGTGAACATTGATAACTCGAGTGCCAATAACAACGAGGGCAACGGCCTGAGGATCGCGGGTGACACCGTAGAGAATATAAATCTCGCCAAGGAGAGCGGATTTGACGAAAGTGAGTTCAACGAAAACGAGGACAACGGGATCAAAGTCTACGGAAAGTCTGGAGTCAGCGGACTGACGGTAAAGGACAAAGACGGCGACGAGGAGAGGGAAATCACGGCAAACGGAAACCGGGTTTTCGGGCTGCTGGTGGAGGGCGATAACGGCGACCTATCAGGAGTTGACGTCAGCGGCGCCCAGTTTGGCAACGACGACAGACCGAACGAAGGTAGCGGTGTCAAACTAGTTACAAATAACGAGGATAGCAATATAGGTTCCAGTGATTCGGACGGTGCCATCAAGTTTCACGACATATCTGCAAGTTACAATGAGGAACACGGTCTGTGGATCGATTCGGCGGAGGACTTCCTCAATCCGTCCAACAACGTGGTCGTAAATCATTCGGACATTTACTACAACGAGAAGGATGGACTACGCCTGGTGGCCGAGGGAGACGTAATGAACCCTAGGGTCGAGAATAGCTCTTTCGTCGGCAATAACGACTCACAGGGCGACAACGGAACCTCAGGCCTGTTGATCAACTTTGGCAACAGCCTCCAGGGTACGGAGAGCGTAGTGGAGATAGACAACAACGTAATCTCGGGGAACGAGAACGGCTTGATTGTGGCCCCGGAACCACCCGTAGAACAGAATGAAGACACTTCGATAAGTAACTTTTCCGTCAAGAACAATACCACTTACTACGCCAGCGACAACGACGATGGAAAGGAATACAATGGCAACATAGATACCAACTTTGCCCTAATTGCTGGGGCCTTGAATTCCGTCGCGGTAGAGGAAAACATCGTCGTTGGCGGTGAGGTTCGCGGGGAAGACACTGAGGTGGGTCTGTTCTTGCAAGCGGTGCAATCGAGTTCCGCTATTGACGTCCGAAACAACATATTCCGAACCGGAGCAGAGGGAGCATGTACGGGGCAGGGGATCGCTGTTTTGCTGGACGCCAAGAATACGGATATCAAGAACAACGAGTTCGACAAGTACGATACCGCGATTAAGGTCGACCAGGAAACAGAGATCTATGAAGGGGACTCGGCCGACGCTACCAGTAATCACATAAACAAGAATAATTTCGTCAGCTGCTGCGTTACCATAGACGCTTCGGAGCTCGCGGAAGAGACGGAGACGACCGGCAATTTGTACAAGGTCGACGCGACGAACAACTACTGGGGCCCGGACGTAAGTTCAAAAGGAGACGTGGCGGTAAACATCATTGAACCCGATCACGTATTCTATGGTGACGTATCGTATAGCAAATTCGAGGTCATCGACAAACTGGATATAGTTTACTTCAAGAAGCTTACCGAAGAGCCGGAAGTCAACCAGGCCGTGGAGCTGGAATTTAAGCTGAAGAACGTCTCGGACGGCAAGATCGGCGGCGAGAGCGTGAGGATCATCGTCAAGAATCCGGACGGCAAGGTGGTTGTCGACACGCCGAAGGAAGACATACCGGAACTCGATCCGGACGGGACCTATACAAATTCCCACTCGTTCGTCCCTACTCAGAACGGAGAATACACGGCGACTTTAGAGCTGGACGAAGGTGCGGTAACCAAGACCATCGGCGTGGACGTAGGCGGGGGAGTAGGTCCCCAGCCCACTGACGACTACACGCCTGACTGGGACGAGTCGGGAATTATGCCCGCTCCGATAAAAGCGGACTCAGATCCTTACCTGCTGTTGGTCAATGACAGCGGGGACGACATCTCGGGTAACGTACAGTCCCGCACGGTCAGAGTTTACGATCTAGCCGGCCGGCTGGTAGCGGAGAACTTGTCTGACGTCACTGGCCTGGACAACGGACTTTACCTGTACACAGTCGCGGTATCCACTCCCGATGTCTCTGAGGACGATCCCGAAGGCCAGAGTCCCGTCCTGAAGTTCGTAGTCAAGAATTAAAATGAACTACGGTAGAATACATTGATCGAGTTAATGGAACTCCAGGTCCTTACCGGGACCTGGAGTTTTTCTTATCCTTTTTGAGTAGCTATTTGATTTGTAACGTGGCGTCTGTTGAGAATGATGAGAATGACTCTAGAAAAGTGGGCGGCCCGGGTTTATGGGCCGATGTTTCGGGGATGGACAAAGGAGAAACGGACAGCAAGTAAGCCCGGTTAACCCCAAAGGAGGTAATCCCGGTATGCGATGGCGTATTTCAATTTTGGCTTCTCTTTTACTGGTACTCTTCACTTCTTTTCTCGTAATAGGAGTTCCGGAATTTAGACAGGAGGGAACGCGGTCTATTACTTTGAACCCGGAGGATAAAGGGATCGTGGTCCAGGAGTTATCCGTGGGAAAAGTTGCCTCTCCCATCAGGGTAAAGGAATTGACCGTGAAAAATTATGGCACCGCCTCGGGGAGCGAGCTGAGTGAAATTCAAATCCGTTACCGAAAGGAGTCGGGGAGCTGGCAGAAGGTTTCTTTAGGAAGCCTGTCCGGAATCAATACCGGCATTACTTTCACCCTGCCCGGCGACGGGGTAGATCTGAAGCGAGGGGAGAGGGGGTTCTTTCAGGTAGTTGTCTCCGTGGCTGAGCCGGCGAATATCCCGGTTAGCAAGTCCGGTAACGCTGTATCCTTGGAACTGGGGACCATGTTGCACTACGTCTATCAGGAAGAGACCGGGGAAGCCGTAGATTCCGTAAGCTCAAACTGGATAACCGATTCCGCTCCGGACGTAATTGCGCGAGCCGGGTTCGAGGAGGCCCGTCCCTTATCACTGGAGAGAGGGGTACTTCAGGGTGGGACTACCGTCCCCGTGGGGAGATACGTCTTCCGGGACGCGGATGCAAACCAGGACGGCGTGGAAGTGGAGCAAATTGTCGTAGAAAACCGCGCCGCGGGGGAAGGTGCATTGATTTTCGGCCGAGATATCTCTCAACTCCGGCTGAACCTCCGGATTGAGGAAGCAGGGGAAGTGGTTGAAAAGGCCGTTACCAGGTCTATTGCAGCCCCTATAGATCGCCTTACAATTTCCACCCCGGAGGACGGCTGGTGGAACGGCCGCTGTGTCGACGGCTGCCGGATCGAGCTGGAAGTCATGGGTAAGATCGAACCGGAAAGTCCTGCCCAGGGCGCGAGACTACGGACGGAGGTTACCCTGACCACTAAGGAAACTAACGGGATGGCCGGTTACCCGTTCGAGCAAGCAGCCGTGGTTCCGGACTCCGGCGCCCTAGAACTGGTTATTCAGGGACTCGAGAAAATCGAGGATATAACAGAGTGGGAATCGGGAGTAGTCAATCAGGGTGAAAAGTTCAAACAAAGGTTAACCCTCTCCGATGACGATCCGGACGGAGACGATTTCATAGTCAAATCGATTAAACTGGAAAACGAGGGCTCTCTCAGAAATGGTGACATAGAGGAAATTTCCGCTTACCGGGTTCAGTCCGACGGAAGTCTGGCCGAGGTCGGAGATACGTTGAGTCTCTCCAGTAGCTGGCAGGCTCTTGATTTCGAGCGAGGCGGCAGAATACCGGACGACGGAAGAGGAGTCTTCGAGATTCACTATCAGGTATCCGACGACGCCAAAAAAGGCGCCACTCTCGCGCCCTCGGTTCGGTTCCGGGGTAGCGAAGCCGGGGTTGATAACGTTTTGAGTCCGGTACTGGAACCGGTTCAGGAGTTGACTGTCTATCCCTGGGGAGCGGAGAAGATGGAATCCAACCGGGACTACGGGGGTTCGCCAGCCGGTCCCAGCGGCCACGCCATTCTCGCCCAGCGCATAGATATGATGGACAAGGATGAAAACAGGCTGGACTTATTCACCAACCCGATAGTAATTCAGAATACCGCCGAGGCCACGGCGGGCGCCTTTACCAAACTGGAGCTGTACGACTCGCGGGGAAATCTGCTCGTGGAGAAGACCGATCTGTCCGGGCTGACCACGGCCGGAGTTACTCTGGACAACCTGAATGGTAAAACGACGGTCTCCGACAACCAGGCGGGTAACTGGAGGTCCTTTTTCATCTTCCTTACCCCCAGATCCATGGCCGCTCGTAAGAGCGTCGACCTGAGGACCACCCTCTATCAGACCGAGGGTGAACGGGACAATATCAGGGTACTCCAGGGCCCCAGTTTCACCACCGGGAGGAGGAGTTCCGGGTCCAGCACTACCGTCAGTTACTCCAGTTACTCTGGCGACCGAGGTCAAACCGCTACGACTCCGATCATGGGAGGCATAGACCCCAGAGTCGGAATCGCGATTGCCGGTGCTATTGCCATGGTGGCTATCTTTCTTTTGAGTCGATAGTAACCCCCCGGTCTCTCTATTGGATCAAGTTTGATACCTCGGAGCCCAGGGTCTACGGGTAATCGCCTCTGGATGGCCTTAGTTACGTTGCTCTGGGCTTTCCCGGGTTTTCATCCTCTAAACCCTGCCGGGCTCCGCGTATCCTGTCCGCGTTTTCAAGTGTCGGCTCCCCGCGACTGAGGTTTCCCTGTCCGGGACTGCCTTCCTTGCTGGGGTCACTCCGCCCCCGATCAGGTTGTCTCCATGGAGGCCAATTGGTACACTTTTCCAGTTAACCGGGATCGACGCTTGCCGGTTGGAGCATCCAGTGGTCGTATGGTCAAAGCTATAGCTCTAGAGGTGAAGGGAGATTGGAATTTAAGCTGTTGACTCCGGATCGAGAAGTCTTTTCCGGTCAGGTAGAACTGGTCGGGGGAAGGACGGATAAGGGTTCCTTTAGCATACTGCCCCGCCACATTCCCGCGGTAATGGAATTGGAGCCCGCTACGCTGAAGCTGGAGGGCGAAGAGGGGGTAAAACGGTTCTTGATTCATGGCGGATTCTTGTTCAAAGAGAGGGACGATACGATCAGGGCTTTGACCAGAGAGGCAAGAGACTACGAGCAGGTCGACTCGTCTGAGCTCGAGGAAAGGATCGAGGAACTGGAAGAGAAGCTGGAAGGACTGGACGAGGACCGGGAAAGTGGAGAATACGAGAAGGCCCGCTCGGAACTGGAGGGGACCAGGTTGAGCCTGAGTTTGATAGAAAATGAGCAGTGATTCCGCCGTTTACGTAACTGGCATGGGGGCAGTAACCCCGTTCGGGGTTGGGGTTGATCTTCTGTGGAGGAATGTTCGGGAAGAGAACTCCTCCGTCTGTCGGGTCGACGATCGGCTTGACGTCACGGAACTGAAGACGAAAATAGGTTCCCCGGTCAGGGATTTCGACCCCGGCCAATGGTTTGACCGAAAAAGGGAAAGAAGACTGGGCCGACCGAGTCAGTTTGCCATAGTTGCTGCAGGGGAAGCCCTGGAAGACGCTCACTGGGAGGTCGACGAGGACGATTACGACCTCCGGGTCGGAGTGGTCGCCGGAACCGGTATAGGAAATATCAATCCGCTTATCGAGAACCACGAGAGGGTACTTGAGCGGGGTCCCCGCCGGGCCAGTCCTTTTTTGATCCCTCAGTTGATGCCCAACGCCGCCGCCGCTCAGATTTCGATAGAGTACGGGTTTGGCGGCCCCAATTACGGGACTGTTTCCGCCTGTGCAAGTGGAGCACATGCCATTGGGCAGGCCTTTGAAGAGTTGCGGCTGGGAGAAGCCGACATGATGGTGGCCGGAGGTGTGGAGGCTCCTCTGCTGAGGATAGCCTACGCCGGTTTCGATAAAATCAGAGCACTCTCCACCAGGAACGACGAACCGGAAAGGGCGTCGAGGCCCTTTGACAAAGAGAGGGACGGCTTCGTCATGGGGGAAGGGGCCGGGTTCCTCGTTCTGGAAAGGGAAGAGGCCCTTGCCCGCCGCGATGTTGAGCCTTACGCCCGGATTATGGGGGTGGGGAAGACCTCCGACGCTCACCACGTCACTGCTCCCCGGGAAGATGGAGCCGGGGCCAGAGAAGCCATGTCCGGTGCCCTGAAGCAGGCAGGCTTACCCCCGGAGTCCGTCGATTACGTGAATGCCCATGGAACCAGCACCGTACTTAACGACAGGATGGAAACCAACGGGATAAAGGATCTCCTGGGGGAAAGAGCTTACCAAATTCCCGTCTCCTCCAATAAGTCTCAGTTCGGCCACCTGGTGGGGGCTGCGGGGGCGGTGGAGGCGATAATTACCAGTCTCGCCCTGCGGGAAGGATATATACCCCCGACCATTAATTACGAGAACCCCGACGAAGATTGCGATCTGGACTACGTCCCCAACGAAGGAAGGGAAGAGGAGATCGAATTCGCGCTGACCAACTCATTCGGGTTTGGCGGGCAGAATGCCTCAATTCTGATCAAGAAGGTTTGATCGGGCCCTGACCGGCTGTTTAACAGGCTTCCTCGGCCGGACTGTGTCTAAGCTTTCCCATTTGGGGTGTAAAACAGCGAAAGGAGTCACCAAAACTTGCCGAGGAAGCCCCAGGGCTTGCCCTGGGGAGGAATCGGC
>CAYZUF010000082.1:0-6744 GCA_964481645.1 uncultured Thermotogae bacterium | reverse complement strand
CACGACGTCACGGACTTCCTCGACGAACTGGAGGATTTGGACGATGTCGAATACAGACAGGACAAAGACCGGGTGGTATCGGTGAGGTTACCGCAAGGACTTGTCGACAAATTGAAAGCCTATGCCAGAAGTCAGGATATTCCGTATACAACCCTTATTCGGAGATGGATTATTGACTCGTTCCGGCGAAAGGTCAGAACTAGTGATGGCGGAACCGAGGATGATCGTCGGTCCTTGCTGGATTACATAGATCATCTTAGAGAAGACGTAGACAAGTTGGAAGAAAAACTTGAAGCGGGTTCAGGCGAATGAGGGAACCCAAAGCGGCTGTGCCAAATTACTGAAAAAGTATTTGGGTTTCATGCTGCATCTGACCGGTAGCACCTCCTGACAATTCTATTATAGGAACAAAAGAATACCATATTTTTAACATTTGCTACCTTAAAAGTTATATGGTGTTAGTGCATAAGCAGAAGAACGGGATCGAGATCTCGGAGGAGCGAAAGAAGGAGATAGAAAAAGAGATAAGAGAGGCGAAGGAGTAGAGTTTGTTTCAGATAATGGGCTGGTAGACCGTTTGTCGTTAAGTTTAGTTCTCTAAAGACGTAATACATTTTGACATTCCACTCTCTTAGACAAAGTTTCAATTAAGAGTCGAATACACTCCTATTTTTATATCCAATCTTTCGAATAAGACAACTATTTATAGCACGAATGTGTTGCAGAAAACCTAATTGTAAACCGGCTATTCAGGATATTTATGACTTGTAATTCTTCTACAAGTTGTGTATTCTCATATTGGTCAAGTCCAAGAAAATAGAGCGGACAATCAAATAAAGGATTTACAAGTAGTACTTCAGCAAAAACGACCAGAATGGCTTTAAGGGCGCCAGCAAAGAAGAGCGCCGGGAATAGTCTATGTGGGTACCGGGGAAGTTTTGCTGGCTTTTTCTCCTCAAATTCCTGGAAGCCAAGGGGTCTTTATGCCAATGACAGGCAAGACCGAAGATGAAGTTGATTTGATGGTTTGGTGGGGAAAGACTAAAGAAGATTCTCTTCGCTACCACCCTCTCATCCTACACTCCATCGATGTAGCCGCGACCGCGAATGAGCTTTTGTCTGAACGGAAAACGATCGTTCCCGATAGCGTATCTGATAAACTAAAGAAAGCTTTTCCCGACCTAATAAGTTTCCTGGCCTATATTCACGATTTCGGTAAGTACTCCGAGGCTTTTCAGGCTTGTAGACCGAATCTTTTCCAAAAGCTAAGGGGCCGTCCCACCGAAAAGCCGATGGATTCCCATAAAGAGTTGGGGTGGTTGGTATGGAGGAGCGAGTTGTCCGAGCAGCTCACCCACCAAGTCGAACCCGAAAGTACCTACCTGTGGGGCAATATAGAGAGCTTCCCTTACCTCTTCGGGCAAGTAAGTTTTGGTCACCACGGCAAGCCGATTGAAAGCCAGGCTAACCCAGAAGTCGTGTTCAAGCAAAAATTTGTGGACGAAGATATCTCGGCTGCAATAAAGGCCTTTGACTGGGGAATAAATAGATACCTCCAAGGTTCTGTCGATTTCCTGCGACATTTTGATGAAACGGAATACGAACAATTTAGTCGCCTATCTTGGAATTTAAATGGCTTGATCACGCTCTCCGACTGGTTGGCGTCCTCCGAGAAGTACTTGAAGTCCTGGGAAAAATTCGATAACCCGGAAACCTACGCCGAGAAGGTTGCCCCTACGAGGGCCAAAGAGGCCTCAGAAGAGGTCAATCTGACGGCCAAGCCTGTCCCTAATGATTCTGGCTTCACTTACTTGTTTCCGGAGTTTGAACAGCCCACTCCGCTACAAAGTTGGGCCGATGATGTTCGCCTGCCGGAGGATGAACCCGGGTTGTTTATCCTGGAGGATAGTACTGGGTCCGGGAAAACGGAGGCAGCTTTGACGATCGCTCAGAGGTTCGTAGCTACAGGCCAAGCGGGAGGATTTTACTTTGGACTTCCCACCATGGCCACATCAAACGCCATGCATGGCCGGATCCGCGAGAAACAGGGCAACCTGCCACTGTACGAGAAGTTTGCCAAAGATGAATCTCCACTGCTGACATTGGCCCACAGCACGACCCGGCAGGCACAAATATTGGGAGTTATCGAGCAATCGGAGGCACAAGAGTGGCTAAATGATAACCGAAAACTTTCGTTATTAGCGGATGTCGGAATCGGAACCGTTGACCAGGCTTTAAGTAGCATATTGACCGTCTATCACCACACACTGAGGCTATTGGGGCTATCCCGCAAGGTGCTCATCGTCGACGAAGTTCATGACTACGAACCTTACACGGGTCGGCTGCTCGAGAAACTTATCCAGTATCGGGCGTCCCTGGGACAGACCACGATCCTCCTTTCTGCCACTATTTCCGACCGGCGACGCTCCAAGTTGATAGAGGCTTTCTACGAGGGAACTGAAAAGGAGGTGCCATCGGAGCTCGCCTCCACCACTGGCTCCTTTCCTCAGGCCACGCTGGTTTCCAGCTCCGAAAGCAAGACCGTGCCTGTCGAGCCGGCCAGTGATTCCAAGAAAATACATTTTGAAACAGAGACCGAGGAAGAAGAAGTCTTTACGAGGATAATAAACTGGGCCGAAGCGGGTAAGGCGGTAGCCTGGATCAGGAATACCGTCGACGATGCTCGTCAGGCCTTTGAGGAACTTTCCGAACGGTCCCAGCGCCCAGTGACTTTACACCACTCCCGGTTTGCCTTGGGTGACCGTTTGGAAAACGAGGACGATATACTTAAGAACTTTGGGCAGGAGTCTGAACCTCACCAGCGGAGAGGTAAGATCGTCGTGGCCACTCAGGTGCTGGAGCAGTCACTGGATGTGGACTTTGACAAAATGGTTTCCGATTTGGCCCCAATGGACAGGTTGATACAGCGGATCGGACGACTCCACCGCCACCGGGAACGAGGGCGGGACTATGAGGCAGAAGCAATTATCCATGGACCACCGTTCAGGGAGGATCCGGGCTCGGACTGGTACAAAAACAAGTTTCCCAAGGGCGCTTACGTTTATGGAAAGCACGGTCTTCTCTGGAAGACCGTGCAGGTATTGAGACAGCAAGACGCCTGGAGCATACCGGATGAGAACCGCCAGCTGATCGAGTCCGTGTTTTCCCCGGATGCCGAGGATTTGATACCCGAACCTCTACTTCAGGTGGACTTTGACGCCAAAGGCGAAGACAGCGCCGATCGATTTCTAGGGTCCATGAACGCGATCAATTTTCGTCGAGGTTATGGAGACACGACCGGCTACAGAGAGGATACGCCGACCAGGCTCGGAGATGAACGGACCCGCTGTCGGCTGGTCAAGGAAGTTAACGGGGGCTTTCTGCCCTGGAATAAGAACGAAGGCGAGTGGGAGAGCGGGGATACTTCCCTTCGGTTGAGCAAAGTCGCTGCACCCTTGGGAGGCAACGAGGAAAAAATCGGTAAACTCATCCAAAAAATGCCCGGTGTCCGCGACTATCCTCCCGAAAAGGGCGGGAGGCTGGTCATTCCACTTACACAAGCTCAAGGAGGTTGGCGGGGTCGAGCCCGGAACGAGGAAGGCAAGAAAGTGGAGTTGGTCTACACAAGAGAAAAAGGTCTGGAGGTCCAGTTTGAAAAACGATAAATCTTATAACTTATTGATGGATCGCTGGATTCAGGCAAAGCGAGAAAAGGATGAAGGAGTTGTCGAGATCGCGCCTTGGGAAATTACCACTCAGCTGGAAGAAAATCCCGTGGTCTCCGTGTATTTCCCTCGGGCCGACATGGAACCGATTCTGTACGAGTTCTTAATAGGGATCTTTCAGACGTTCCTCCTCACCGAGGACAATCGGGAGTGGCAAAAGGTACGTGGTAATCCCCCCAGCAGCTCGGAGCTAAAAGATAAGTTCGCACCTTTTCAGAAAGCCTTTGAAGTTTTGGACGATAAAGTAGCTTTCATGCAGGACAAGAGTGAAAAAATTCAGGGAACCGATCCTCGTCCTATTTCGCGGTTTCCGCTCGGAGCCCCGGGCAAAAATACGATCGACCAGAACCGCGACTGGATCGTCAAAGAAGGTTATATCGAATCCATTTGCCCCCATTGCACCGGTTTCCTTCTGTACGGCCTACAGAGTCGGGGTCCAGCGGGAGGTGCCGGTTACAGGACGTCGGTAAGGGGAACCAGTTTCATCACTACGCTGATTCGAGGTGAAAACGTCTGGGACACGGTCTGGCAGAACGTCCTCCCCAGAACTCAACTTCCAGTGGAACTTTCTGCACCAAAGGATTCTGATCTTGAGGAGCTTTTTCCTTGGATGGACGATCTATCCAATTACCTCGGTCGGGTTAACTCCGGTACCTTGTATACTCCGGAAGACGGTCACCCGCTCGGCGTTTACTGGGCTACCCCATGGCGCGTCTCTTTTGATCACTCCGAAACTTCTGCACGATGCGACGTCTGTGAGCGACGTAGCCCGGATTCGATTCAGAATTTCAAAAAGACCTGGTACGGGCTAAACTATGCGGACGTCTGGCACCACCCATTGTCCCCCTACACGAAGGAAGAAGACGGATCCATACAGTACGAAAGGGTACATTCCGGACTGATGTACCGAAACTGGAAGGGGCTTCTGTACGGTGAACCAGACGATAAACTGGAGCCCGCTCTGCCAATTACTTACAAACTGGAACGGGAGCTCACCTCCGACGCGCGAGTTTGGACCTACGGCCATCGCCTGAAAAGGAATCGGATTAAGGGTTGGCAAGAGACCTCCTTTCCACTACTGGAGGTAGGCAAGCACAAGGAAGAGTTCCTACATCACGTGAAGGAAATGATCGAGCTGGCTGATTATATCAGGCAGAGGGGAGTCTGGGCGCTTCACCGTTCTTTGTACGGTAATTGCGTAGAAGGAAGCTGGCGGTACCCAGATAAAGAACACAACAGTCCAAACTGGAACAACGGCATCTACCAAGAGTTTTCCAATACCTTCTGGCAGGGAACGGAAAATACGTTTTTCTCCCGCGCAAAAACCTTGAGGGACAAGCTCCTGAAAGGAGGTCCCTTTCAGAGGGCGAAAAAAGAATGGTTCATCTACCTTAAGGACGCGACAATCGAACTATATCGAGACCTTTCTTCCCAGGAGAACGACAGGTTTAGCAGGTCGAGGATGATGGCCTACCGTTTTCTAAGATACGAGCTATCCCATAAGACTACTGGGATAAAAAACCGATACACCACGGAGGACGGCGCCTCGATCTCCATACTATGGAAAGACGAAGAGGAGGGAGAAACCATTGAATCCACGAGTTGAATCCGAAGTCAAAAGTTTCTCTTCCGACAGAATACAACAGGGTTTGTATCGCTGGTGGAGCGAGCTTGAGGAACACAAAGGGGGCCGGGCCAGGCTACGGCGTTGTAGAAAACCGTCCGAGGTCCTGATCCGGAAGGAGTTCTTCCGGTTCTACGAGATCATCGGCAAGCCAAAACACCTGTTTCGAAAAAAGCTGGCGGCAGTCTGTGGACTGCTCTCTCACGTGGAAGAGGACGCAAAAGGATCAAACCTTGGTGAGTTATTAGGTCAGGCGGGACCGGAGGCTAATCGACCGAAAGCTACCGAACCCCGTTTCAGAAGACTTCTACATTACGAAGACCAGCAGAATCTTTATAGGCCGATGATTCGCATCTTGAGGCAGCTCGACAACCGGGTTCCAGTCCATGAGTTTTCCAAAACGGTCTATTACTGGGACTCAGAAGGGACCCGCGAGAGTTTGGCGTTTGACTACTATCAAACTATACCGCTCGATTAATAAGGAGGTACTATATGAGTAAATTCGTTCAAATTCATATGTTAACATCCTATCCCCCGGCAAATGTCAACCGGGACGACCTGGGACGCCCCAAAACGGCCGTTCTCGGAGGAAAAAACAGGCTCCGCATTTCTTCTCAGTGTCTGAAACGGACGTGGCGCACCTCCGATATATTCCAGGAGGCTCTGGGAGACAACAAGGGGTTCAGGACCAAGGAACTTGGTAAGGCAATTAAGGATGCGTTAGTGGAAGGCCAACCGCTGCTGAAAGTCATGAGTGGCGACGAGAGGAGTTCGGGAGACCGTGACACGGTGGATGAAGGAACTGCGGAAGAGTGGGCAGGCGAAATCATCGAAGTGTTCGGCGATGTGGACGAAGAACTTAAGCATTCCCAATTGGTCTTTGTTACCCCGGAAGAGATCGAGTCAATTGATGAATTGCTTTTAACCCTAGTCGAGGAAGATAGAGAACCGGAAGATGAAGAACTGGACTTACTGAGAAATTCCACGAAAGCAGTTGATGTAGCGATGTTCGGAAGGATGATGGCCGATTCTCCTGATAACAGCATAGAAGGTGCGACGCAGGTTGCACACGCCCTAAGCACTCACGAAGTGGTCATGGAGAACGACTATTTCAGCGCAGTAGAGGACCTAAATCAGTTCCGAGAAGACGCGGGAGCTGCTCACCTCGGCAACCGGGAGTTCGCCTCGGGCCTGTTTTATCTTTACACCTGCGTCAATCGTTCGCTTTTAGAGAGGACGCTAAAGACACAGAACAGCGAAGCGGAGGACCGGGAGATCAAAGAACTTTCCAAAAAATCAATCAGTGCTCTTGTGAAAGCGATGGCCACGGAAACGCCGGTGGGGATGAAAAACAGCTACGGCTCCAGCACCTACGCCTCCTACGCCCTTGTCGAA
>CAYZUF010000081.1:0-6898 GCA_964481645.1 uncultured Thermotogae bacterium | reverse complement strand
ACTACGTACTTCAAAAACGCGAGACCCAGCAGTCAATCGAGCCCAGCTCTGGGTCCTGTCCTAGATAAGAAGTATCATGTCAAATAACAACCAGCAGTTCTTAAGGGAAGTATCCTCGATTGACTGCTGGACCAAAAACCAGCTGATTCATCCCCAGGGGGTGCCCTGGGGGGTTCTCAGCTATTTTGGTAAATTTAATTAAAACTGCGATCACGAAATTATAGAATACGAAAGGAGATGACCAAAGGGCACCGCACGGTTACCAAACGGAACCGAGAGGGAAAGTTGACGGGTCAGGTAACCCGTGGAGATTCACCAAGCCGAGCCGCCTCGAGAACCGGAATTTGCCCCAGGCCCGATTAAATGATACAATAATTTGCCTCCGAGATGCGGGAAGAGTCACGGGCTTTTGACTTACACCACTCCGCTGCTCAACCCGGGTGGGCACCCGGAAATAGCCCGCTAAGAGGGGGAAATATGCGCAGAAAGTGGATCCTATTACTGGTTACCTTGTTAATCGGCCTGGTGGCTTTTTCCGCCCCCGGCACTGAAGAAAACGAGATCGGGGTAACCGTAAAGATCAGAAATTCCGATTGTGCAGAATTTAACATCTCTCAATTCCTGTTCGTGAAGGACAACAGTCCGCTGGGGGTAAAACGCTTCCTTCCCCCGCGAACCGTAAGTCGCAATCAGGTCGGTTCTTTTTCCTTTAACATGGACACCAGGCCCACCCACCTGAGACTAAGTGGAACGCAAAACGGGAGAGATTTTTCCTACACGATAACCCTGAACTGGGGGACAAACGAGAAAAATGTAAGCTGCGGCCGGATCA
The DNA here is from genome assembly GCA_964481645.1 of uncultured Thermotogae bacterium. Classification (GTDB taxonomy): domain Bacteria; phylum Bipolaricaulota; class Bipolaricaulia; order M55B111; family M55B111; genus JAGXLP01. Next base: position 6,066 of record CAYZUF010000081.1, on the reverse strand, counting down.
CGGTCGAAGTTCCCTACAAAGGGGGGTTAAAATACCCCGTGGCCAGGTTCAACTGGAACCCGCAAAACCCGGCGATCGGCGAAAGAGTCAGGTTGGACGCCGGTAACTCCGTGGGAACCCTTGAAACCTACGGCTGGGACTTCGACGGTGACGGAAGGGTGGAAGAATGGAAAGAGGGTCCCGTCGCTTCTTATCGCTGGAATCAGCCCGGTGAATACAGAGTTGCGCTGAGGGTTAGAGATCGCTCCGGAAGAGAAGCGAAGACGGCAAATACTATAACGATATCGTCGACTCAGCCCCCAAAGTCCTCGGCATTGCCACTCGTGGAGTCCTTCAGCTGCCAGGAGCACGGATACTTTTCCCCGAGGCGGGGACCTTCTACCTACCTCGAAGACGCCTACAGCCCCCCTCATGACAGGTGCTGGGGACATTACAGGGCCCATATCTATCCACTGGAAGAATCCCTGGGACGACCCGTGGCCCTCTCCAGGATCACGGCCAAAGTCACCGGCGGGATTTCCGAACTCGGTGCGGTCAGGGAAGGCTTTGCCCTTCAGGTGCTCCGGAGAAGCAACGGCTCCTGGAGGACACTTAAGGAATTCTCCGCTCCCTGCGCCTCCGGAGATAAAGGAACTCTCGTCCAGTGGAAAGCACAGGGAGAAAACTACGTAGAAGCTCTCGCCGTCAGGTTAGTGGCCCCTTCCGGAGGCGATAATTTATTCGTGGACCACTCCGCAATCTGGATCGAATATTATCCCTTAGGTTAAACCCTTGGCGCCGGCGTCGCCGAACTACCCGGCTTTCGTTGCCAGGGACTATCACCTTTGACTAGCCCCACCGGGAGTAGTATCATTGATTTAAATGTTCAACAATACGAATTCAAAAGAAATTCTTGATTCTCTTATCGAAATCTCACCGGCGGCCATCTTCGACCTGGACACCGAGGGGAGGGTCAACTCCATCTGGAATCCGGCCGCAGAAGAAATCTTTGGCTGGGAGAAGGAAGAGGTGCTGGGGGAACCCCTCCCCATCATTCCCGAGGGACGAGAAACGGAGTTCAACCAGCTCAGGCGGCGGGTGCTGAACGGAAAAGCCTTCTTCAGGGAGAAAACAACGCGCCAAAGAAAGGACGGTTCGGCCGCGGAGGTGAGCTTATCCGCGGCCCCGTTGCGCGAGGAGGGCGAAGTAGTAGGAATTATGGCGGTGGTCGAAGAGATAACGGAAAGAAGGCGAGCGGAACGATCGAGGGAGGAAAGCGAGAAAAAGTTCAAAGAGATATTTAACAACGCGGAAGACGCTATGTTCTTCCAGGCCCTAACCGAAGATGAAGAATACGGTCAGTTTATCGAGGTCAACGACAAGGCCTGCGAGATGCTCGGCTACAGCAAAGAGGAATTCCAGTCCATGACACCCGCGGATATTGACGTCGGTGCGGCTGATAACGTGGTCAGGATTACGGAAGAGATTACCTCAAAAGGTCGGAGCACCTTCGAATCGGCGCACGTGACCAAGGACGGCTCCCTGATCCCGGTAGAGGTAAGTGCCCACTTTTTCAAGCTGAACGGGGAGAACCGGGTTCTTACCATAGCCCGGGACATAACCGAACGGAAAGAGGCCGAAGAGAGGGTAAAGAGAAACAAGGAACGGCTGGAGGCAGCCATGGAGGCCGGAAACCTCGCCTGGTGGCAGATGGAGTTGCCGTCGGGAGAGGTTACCTTCAGCGATTTAAAGGCCGAGATGTTGGGCTACCCTCCGGAGAGGTTCGAGAACTATTCCGACTTTACCGATCTTCTCCATCCGGAGGATTACGAAAAGGCGATGGGGGCGATGAGGGACCACCTCGACGGGGAGAAAGAGAGGTACGAGGTAGAATACCGACTCCAGAAGAAGAACGGGGATTACGAATGGTTCCGGGACGTGGGACGGATAACCGGAGAGGAAGGAGAATATACGGTGGTAACCGGGGTGGTAATCGACGTAGATAGAAGGAAAAGAGCCGAGTTGAACCTGCATGCCCAAAGAGCCAAGCTCAGGGACCTTCACGAGGCCGTAGACGAGTTCCAACAGTGCGAGACGGAGCGTTCTCTCTGGAACGTAGCCGTAGACGCCACGCAAAAAGTACTCGACTTCGACCTATCTACGTTTTACATCCTGGAGGAGGAGAAATTCGTTCCAGTCGCCGGTACTGGGGAAACGAAATCCGAGGGAGTTTCCGGTCATGAGAAGTCCGAGGGGCTAGCCTGGGAGACTCACCGTAAAAATCAGTCCTTGATGGGCGAGGACCTGAGGGAGGAGGAAAAAGCCGTTACCGAGAGAACCGACCTGCGAGGGTACATGAGCGTCCCAATTGGTGACGTAGGGGTATTCCAAATTGCCTCCACCGAACTGGGGGCTTTCGACCAGGACGATCTGGAGCTGGCGGAAATCCTGGCCGGACACCTGCACGAAGAGGTCAAGCGGATAAGGCTGGAGGAGGAGTTAAAAGCACAGGCAATTCGGGACCCGTTAACGAAACTCTACAACAGGAGATACTTCAACGAGACTCTGAGCAAGGAGATAGAAAGGAGCGAACGGTACGGGCACAAAATAGCCTTCCTGATGATCGACGTAGACAGGTTCAAGGAGATAAACGATACGTATTCTCACCAGACCGGTGACCGGGTACTGCAGGAAGTAGCAAACTTACTCCGGAACAACGTGAGAAGTGCGGACACCCTCATCAGGTACGGCGGAGACGAGTTCCTGGTAATGATGCCCGAAACGAACGGTGAAGTGGAAAATACCTTAAGCAGATTGGAAGAGGAAGTCGAGCGGTGGAATCGAGATTCTGACCTCCTCGACTTCCCCCTCTCCCTGGCCATGGGCGTCTCTCACTGGAATCCCGATCAAGAAAGAGAGGTAGAAGCAGCACTGAAAGAAGCGGACGAGAAGATGTACGAGGACAAACGGTAACCGTCCCCGGTTCCGGTCATTCTTATATCTTTATCCTTACCCTCCGGAATAATTGACTTCCCGGTTACATCAGAGCATACTGGAGACCATGCTGGAACCCGGAGTCCAGGGGCGGATTGGTCTATCGGGTCCGGGTCCGTCCCTCGTTTCGGGAAGTTGACCGGAGGTTGTCAAAAAATCGGAAAACACGTAATATACCCACTAAAGGGAGGGAAAATATGAAGAACCTATGGTTTCTATTGCTTGTGGCTGGTCTGGTAGCAGGAGTGGCCCTTGTGGCAGGGAACTTTACCCAAACCGGCACCGCTCCGACGGAAGACCCAGAGGTTCCGGCCAGAGAGCTTCCCGAGGACAAAAGCGACCCGGAAGAGGAAACCGGGGTCGTTTACCGGGGAGAGGAGGGAGCAGCCCCGAGCGGCGTAGAGACCCTCGACTTCAAGGCCGACGTCTCCACCAGCAACGAGGACTATACGTCACGGTTCAGAATAAGGAAGCCCGGGACCGAAACTACGGATATTCGGGTGGATACAACCAGGAGCGACGGAGCCGAGATGACTCTGATCTTAAGAGAAGGGCAAGACGAAGGGTGGGTAAGAGACTATTCCTCCGATTCATGGACTCACTTTACCGGGCTCGCATTTACCCAGATGTGGCGAACCAGGGCCGACCAGTATCTGGATTACAAAGTCTCGGAGTGGGAAGCGATGGAAGGCCAGGAATTTACGGTCGAAAATGAAGACGGAACGAGCAGGGTCTACGACATCAGGGTCAACAGGACGATACCGGAATCGATCTTTTCCCCGGGTTAAGAAGAAGTCGCCGACGGGTTCAATACTCCACGGGCACCTGCCGGTAGAACTGGTCGGGTTTCAACTCGGCGAATTCCCCGTTGGCGTGGAGGTAACTTCTCAGGTCCAGGCAGAGGTGGCACTTTGAGTAGTATCCCGAATCCAGCTCCCGGTAGCCGTAATCTCGGGCCAGCTCGAGGAGTCCAGCGAAATCGTCCTCGACCAGTAGAGAGAGAACCGGATACTTGCGAGGATCCAGCCCCCGGGAGATAAGGGTATCCAGATCCTCGATATTACCGAAGGTCACCCCGCCACAGTAGCCGGGAACGTAATTGCCGTAGTTGTCGACGTGGTTGTGCCACTCCCGAAGGAAGGAAGGGCTACAGGTCCGCTCGAACCACCAATCAGCTGGACGAGCGGTCAGGCCGGAAATATCGTACTCCGGTATCTTGTAAGGCGCCCTCCCGTTCAGGAAGAACTCGGCCTTCTCGCCCAGCCCTTCTCCCCGCCGGTCAAGGTAATCCCCCAGCTCAAGGGTCCCCTGAATCCCCAGCCGCTCGAACTCGTGCAGGTATTCCGTCTGGTAGACTACTGCCTCTCTTCCGAAGATTTCCCGTCCTATCCTCACCGCCCGTTTCGTGTTCTCAAAAGGAACATACTCCAGGTAGAAAGGATTGACCGAGATCATTATTCCTTTCAGACCGGCCCGCCGGAGTTCCTCGAGCTTGTCCCAAGTACTATCGTCCTCCCGGCACCAGAAAGAGTTGGTTTCTACAAAGAGGGAAGGAACCCCCAGGTCGCTGGCAATGCGGGTGGCTTCCAACAACTCATCGTAGTGAAGAAAAGGCTCCCCACCGGTCAGGTGGAGCCCATAATTCAACCCGATCGAGTTCGGTCCTCTCGGGCCGGGAACTATATGCTTCTCTAACTCGGACAGGGTCCGCTCCAGGCGAGATGTAGATATCAAGTCGCTCCCCCATTCGGGGCCACAGGAGTACATGCAGTGGGCGCACTCCGCGTTACATTGATAACTGAGAATCAAGCCGGCCGATCTGGGGGGCGGGACTCTTATCTCATTCATACCGTGTTAATGTTACCCCGGCCCGGGGCCAGTGGCAAATAACCTTTCCATAGTTGGTTGAGTTTAATCATGTTGGAGGTTGATCTTGATCATGGAACGAGAATCTCGGGGTTGATACTATGTTAAATGATCAAATTCACCCCACGGGAGACGATAGAAGGTGATAGTATGAGGAGGGAAATAAGGTTCGGAGGATTCGGAGGACAGGGGATAATATCCGCGGGGAATATTACCGGAAAGGCGGCCTCCATCTTCGAGGACAAGAACGCGGTGCTGATTCAGTCTTACGGCCCCGAGGCCAGAGGAGGGGCCTGTAGTGCGGACGTAGTTATTGAAGACGAAAAGATAGATTACCCACAGATTACCGTTCCCGAAGTTCTGGTCCTCATGTCTCAGGAGGCCTACGAAAAGTACGGGGGCGAAATTCAGGAAGAGGGAATCATCCTGCTGGAAGAAGACCTGGTGGAGGAGGTAGAACCGCCGACCGGGGTAACCCAGTATACGGTGCCAGCAACCAGGCTCGCCGAGGACCTGGGTCACAAGATCGTGGCCAATGTGGTCATGCTCGGAGTCCTGGTGACCGTAACCTCCGCCCTCGATCCGGAAAAAATGAGAGAAGCTATCCTCTCTTCGGTACCGGAGGGCACGGAGAATCTGAACGAGAAGGCCTACGAAAGCGGCCTGGAATACGGGAAGGAAATCAGCGAAGAACAGCTCGTCGGAGGGGGAGGGCGGGTGTAAGATGGCGACCAAACCCAGAATCGGAGTCTTTATCTGCCACTGCGGAGAAAATATCGCCGGTACCGTAGACGTATCCGGGCTAGCCGAAGAGATCATCGATTACGAAGGGGTTACCTTCAGCACCGACTACGAGTACATGTGCTCCGATCCCGGCCAGAAGGAGATAAAGGAAGCAGTAGAAGAGGAGGACCTAACCGGAGTGGTGGTCGCGGCCTGTTCCCCTTCCATGCACGAAGAAACGTTTCGGAATACGGTCGAGGATGCCGGTCTCAACCGCTACCGATGTGAGATCGCCAACATCCGGGAGCAGTGCTCCTGGGTCCACCCGGAGGAGGGCCGGGGTCCCACGGAAAAAGCGCTCAAGATCATCAAGGGGACTGTAGAAAAGGTTAAGCGAAATATCCCCTTGGAGCCGGTAGAACGGGAACACTCGGATAAGTGCCTGGTTATCGGCGGCGGGGTGGCTGGAATAGAGGCCGCCCTGGACGTGGCGGAGGCGGGGAA
>CAYZUF010000080.1:0-6902 GCA_964481645.1 uncultured Thermotogae bacterium | reverse complement strand
GATTCGTACATGTATCCGGTGCTTGCCATGGGAACCACGCTCTCCGCGAACGGTTTTAACAGCTCTACGGAGAGGTGCTCGTAACTCTTCAGGTTATTAAGGTAGCCGAGCCAGTCGTCAAAGCTCTCCAGAGTTTCCGGAGGGGCGATCTTCGATGGACGGGGGCCTCCGTAGACGGCAACTACGTAGTTACCTTCGGGCAAATTCCGGGGTAACTGAAATGCCCCGGTCTTCTCGACAAAATCGTCGCGATAGTTCTTGATCTTGACCTGATAGGCCACCAGGTCGCCGGGGTGGTACTCCTGGCCATCCAGACCAAAGTATGTTATCTGTCCGGAATTTATCAACTCTTGGTAGGATACGTCGGCCTTTAAACTCTTTAACTCGGGGTTTCTGAATGGATTGTTGGCCAGAGCGTCGATGAAGAGGGCTACCTGAAGGGAGGGTAGATCAGAGGCCTCGGCGTAGGAGAAGAAAATATCCGTCCTCTCCAGGCTTTCGGGCATATTTTCTCCGGTGATTTCGTAGCTTACCTTTACCGTTCCCGGTCCCGTCCGGTTTAGAGACCTGGTAATGGTTTCTTTGATCGTCGAATAGGCGAGAGATCCCACCAGGTTGGAAGTCCTTACCAGGTCCGTCTCGAAGCTGGAAGAATCCTTTGACCCTTTCTCGGATACCTGAATATCGGTGTTGAACAAATCGGCTTCAACCCCAACCTCTCCCAGAATTCCCTGGGTTCTGTCCTGGGTAATCGTGCCCACAGTGGAACCGATTCCTCCCAGTTTGAACGAGGCCTGGTAACTTTTGACCGTGTCGAAAACCTGGGCCCGGGTCAAAAGAAAGTTCGAGGGGCCGTTGAGCAGGAACCTGTGCCCGAAGGCTAGCAGGTTTCCGTCTTTCCGGTAGGTGACGGTGCCCAGACCACCGATGGATAGATCACCTCTGGTCAGAGCTACCCCTACAGGGCCTCCCGGAGTCAGCTTCATTCCTCCGTCCGAAGCCTGGCCCGACGCCTGTAGATTGTGGAAGGAGAGGTCGTATTCAGAGAATCCGTCTTCTAGATTCTCTACGGAACTACCTCCGACCAGCTTCAGCGGGTCGTAAATACGGTCCAAGTTCGAGGGATCGAATCCTTCCTCTAGTGCGCTCAACGCACTCTTGGTGAATCCACTAACCATAATTGGAGTCTGAGACCTGATAAACGAGAGCTGATAGGGTTTCTCGGTACCCTGTGAGGAATCCGGATTGTCCGTTCGGTCAAAGGAGATGGATTTCCCGGGAAAGAGATCCCCTAGAGAATCCTTCATTGAATTGTTCCTTTGACTTTCTAGGGATTTGCTCCCCCCCGAGTTACCTTCCTCCATCAGCTTGAGCATGGTCTTTATCGGGGTGATCAGTGCTATGGGATGATCGGGTTCCTTACTCCACAGAGCGGACCTGCTGAGAGCTCCGATCAATTTACCGTCGACGTAGATCGGGCTTCCACTCATGCCCTGCGCAACCCCTCCCGACTGCTCAATCGGGTCACCGCTGGCCCGGACTATGATAAAGTCCTCGAGCTGGCCGGGCTTGTCTATTACATCCACTACTGCTACTGAAAAGGTGGAGATCTTGTCGCCCTGGACTACCGTTTTTCCCACACCTTCCATGCCTTTATTTATATCCTCAAGGCCGAGGAAATTGCCCTCTATTGTGCCCTGGGCTGCTGCCGGTGCTAGAGTCAATTGAAGCAACAACAAGAATAAAATAACGGTGAAGACCGGTTTCCATCCGATCAAAGTTAAGCCTTTATTATTCATAATTTCCTCCCGGATTAAGGTTCTGAAACTCAATATCTGTCGCTATCATTTACCGTCCCGATGGACGCTGTGTCTGCTCAGCCAATCGCTCGTAATTCCCTCGAGCAAAACCGAGCAAGCGTTACCCGTTAATCATAACAATAACTACGTATTTTTTGCAGGTCAACCGGGGCGGGGTGAGGGTACTGCGTATTTTTCACCAAACTAACCGGGGAAGCCCAGGGTACCCTACATCAGCGAGACAGGCCGGCTGTCCCGTGACGGAATCGATATTGATTGACCGGGGGTTTGGGCTTACATTTGAACAGAAGAGAGAGGTGGTAAGGATGAAGAAGGGAACGATACTGTCTCTCTCGGTTCTGTTGATCGTAGTCTTTTCCGCCTTTTTGATCGGCGTCTTTGGAGTACACTGTCAACTTTGGTCCAGAGTGGCCCTGAGCGGGAGCAAGAAGATCGGGACTAGGTTATTGATCCGAATTCTAGGTGAACTGAACTTATACGAGCCCTCGTCTCCCCTGATTAAACGTCTTTCTTCTTTGCGTTAACCCGCCAAGGGCAGCTTCGATAGCACGATGTAAATGGAGATCGGGTAAAATTCGTCCGGAAACGGGAGACTATAATTGTGACATCCCCGGCCGGGAAAATTGAATCGGACCCCTATCCGGATAAGACCAGGCACGGTGTCTTTGCCGCCCCGAGCCCCTCTAGCCGATCCTATCGGGATTTTCGTGGATGGGCTCGGGGGTATTGAGGGGCCGTCCTACACGTAGAAGGCTTTGGTATAAAACCATACTTGACCTGTTTGATCAGCCAGGAGTTGAGCGGGAGGGCCAGCTAGAGAAGCAGGTGCACAAGTTGGACCGAACCAGGAACGACGGAAGCTTTGCAGGGTGAAATCTCTTTTTCTCTTTGCTCCACCCACAAGCTTGTCCCCCAAAGTCAGATTCAATGTGAGAAGGTACAGCTTAAGTCTTTATCATAGGAGGTGTTGACAGTGAATAAAGAGGATTCCCAACTACTCAGATTGGCCAAAACAACTATCGGTGCAGGTCTTTTAGCCAAGGATAGTTTGACCTCGGCAATCAAAGATGTTCTGGGGGAGGCCGATTTGAGCGAAGAAAAGCGAAAAAGGCTAGAGGAAAAATTAATTCAACGAGCGGAAGCCGAGTTAGAGGATGTGGAGGATACCGTTCAGGATAAGGTTAAGGAAGGTCGTCAGAGGGCAGGGCTTGCCAGCGAAGAAAGCGTCGAGGAGCTGGAGAACCGTGTTTCTCGAGTCGAAGACCGGCTAGCTGACCTCGAGGAGGAAAAGTAAGCCTAGATGAACTCCTGGCAACAGGTGCAACGCCTCTGGGGAGGCTGGTGGAGTTTCGTCAAGCAGCTTTTTATCCATTTTCCGGTTGATCTAGCCCTTAAGCGGAGGGAGAATCCACTTGCCTACCGATTGCGAGTCCTGCTCGAGGAATTAGGTCCCATATTTGTTAAGTTCGGACAGGTTGTAAGTACTCGCTCCGAGCTTCTGCCCGGTAGCTTTCTGGAAGAGCTGGAAAAACTGCAGGACGAGACGTCCCCTTTCCCGGTCGAGCGGAGCAAGGAAATAATAGTGGAGGAACTTGGAGCGCCTCTGGAGGGATTATTTGAGAGGTTTGTCGATCAGCCGGTAGCTTCAGCTTCCCTGGCTCAGGTACACAGCGCTCGAATAGAGGGCGGGGGAAAAGTGGCAGTGAAAGTCCGACGGCCGAGAGTAGCCCAAACTCTCTCCCAAGACATAGCTATACTCCACTCGCTTGCCCGCTGGGTTGAAAGACTGGCGCCGGCAACCCAGAAAATACGGATGAAGGAAGCAGTTCGGGAGTTTGCACGGGATATCAATTCCGAACTGGATTTCCTCCAGGAAAAGGACCACATGGACGAAATGCGGGATCTGGTAGCGGGACAAGAAGGGATAAAAATTCCTCGGACCTACGAGAATTTCTGCAGCAAAAGAGTACTCACCACGGAGTGGTTGAGAGGGATAAAGGTTAGCCGGATGGAGGAGTTACAGGAAGCGGGGCACGAGGGATCCGAAGTTGCCAGGAGCATCGGGAAGATTTATTTGTGGCAACTGCTCGAACTGGGCATTTTTCATCCCGATCCCCATCCCGGGAACATATTCGTGCTCGAAGACGGAAGGATAGGACTGGTAGATTTCGGAACACTGGGCAGGCTGGAGGAAGAGGAGAGGGTTGGGCTTTATTCCCTACTTATGGCCGCCGTGGAGAAGGATAGCCGGGGGCTTGCCCGGACCATAAACCGGCTAGGGATGATTCCCCAGCAAGAAGTGGAAAGTCTCGAGAAGGAGCTGGACGAGCTAATCACCCACCACTACCGGGAGCGGCTGGAGGAAATTAAGCTAGGTAGACTTCTCTACCAGGTACTAAATCAGGTGATCAGAAAACACGATTTCCAGCTACCCAGTAACTATTCTAGGTTAGCGAGGGTGGCGATAACCGTGGAAAACCTCTGCGAAAGCCTGGACCCCGATTACCGCTGGTCGGAGGCGGTCAGCTCCTATTCACTAGAAGAAGAACTTGGAGAGGCGGAATGGAATTTGGTAAAAGAACGGCTCCGGGAGACGGCAAAGTTTCTCATCGAAGCTCCCCGGCGGCTGGATCGTGCTCTGGACCAGCTGGAGTCAGGAAGAGTCGGGGGACCAAGCAAGGAAGAACTCGAGCAAATCGCTGACCGAATTCGAACCCGCCAGTCCTCAATTGGCCTTGGATTAGCTACCGCGTCGTTGGTTGGGGCCGGGGCTTTTTTGCTGTCAGCGCACCACTACCAGGCATCTTTTGTAGTACTGGGAATTGCAGCTATTGGCTTCTTGCGGTTAATCTTGTCCTGAGTGACGGCGTTTTGATGATGGGACTGTATCAGCTCAGAATACCCAGCCATCAGCCTGGTTGCCCCTACCTAAACAAGGGATTCTCAGGAGTACATAGTTGTTAAACGGGCCAGGTTAACGCGGAGAACCTGCCCTTCCCTTTCCGTACCTGGATAGTTTTTCCGTATTAAAATAAAAAGAATATACCCATGAGCGAAGTCGAAAAAGTCACAAGAGTAGAAAGGTTAAAGGATGACATACTGAACGGGCCGATAATCAAGACCCTGCTTACCCTGGGCTGGCCTGTAATAGTATCTAACATTATCCAGACCCTTTACAACATCGTTGATACATACTGGCTGGGGAGGCTGGGCAAAGTGGCCGTATCTGCTCCTACGGTAGGTTTTCCGGTAGTCTTTCTGCTTATCTCCATCGGGATGGGTTTTTCGATAGCGGGAGTGTCTCTGGTCTCCCAGCATACGGGAGCAGGAAGCGAAGAAAATGCAAATCAGGCCGCCGGACAGGTTATCGGTTTTATGATTGTCAGTTCGATAATTCTGGCAGTTATTGGTTATGTCGTAGCGCCCGGCCTGCTGCAAAGCCTCATGGGAGTACCAGAGGACGTATTTCCCAAGGCGTTAAGCTATATTCGGATTATCTTTGCAGGTTTGCCGTTGATGTTTCTTTTCTTCTCCTTCAGGTCCTTGATGCGGGGGGTCGGGGATATGATCACTCCAATGATCTTGAGCAGCGTATCCGCTCTCTTAAACGGGGTCATTCTTGATCCCATTCTTATCTTCGGCCTCGGTGGGATTCCCGCACTTGGCGTGAGTGGAGCAGCCCTAGCCACGATCTCCAGCCGGGGACTGGCTGCCCTGGCCGGGTTTTACCTACTCTTTTCTGGAAAAGTCGGGATCGACCTGAATTTCAACCACTTGATACTGAAGTGGCACTGGCTCAAGCAGATTCTCAAGATTGGTTTACCGTCTTCCATTGGACAAGCCGGGACTGCTGTGGGTTCGGTCATCCTTATGGGATTGATATCCCGCCTTGGGGTAGTAGCGGTAACCGCTTACGGGATCGGGCAAAGAATCATCAGGGTACTGAACGTGGCCATCTGGGGACTTGCCTCACCTCTCACGACCATGGTCGGCCAAAACATCGGGGCAGAGCAGGAGGATAGAGCGGAGCTAGTGGCCAATCGGTCTTTTGTGCTTTCCTTTTCCGTAATCCTTGTGATGGCCGTTATTGCTTTCGGGCTGCGCCAGCCTATATTCCGGATATTTATCGACGATTCGGAAGTGATTGAAACCGGGGCCCGGTTTTTATCCATATTTATCTGGTCCGTTCCCTTCTTTGGGCTATTCCGCCTGGTAAGCTCTGTATTTCGGGGTTCGGGCCACACCCGGCCTCCAATGGTCATGTCCCTGGTTCGGCTTCTACCTCTCCGGATAGGTGTATCCTTCCTGCTCGCCTTCGGAGTGATCGGACTTTCTCTTGGAGCGGACGGGATCTGGCTGGGTATGACTATCAGTAATTTGGTCACGGGAACTCTGGGCTTCATCTGGTACCTAACGGGATCCTGGAAGGAGAAAACTATCAAGGAGAAAGAAGCAGAAGGAACGGCAGCCGAAGAAGTCCAGGACTCCACGGAATCCGCCAGTTTGAGCAGTTCTTCTGCGGAATAGAGACGGCTGGTAGCTTTGCAAAACGGTCGTTTCATGGTTATAGTCTATTAATCAAGTCTACGGTAGGGGTGATATAGATGGCTGGTCTATCCGAGAAGCGGATAGCTTTTCTGGTCGAAGACGGGTACGAGGATCTGGAGTGCTGGTATCCGAAGATCAGGCTGGAGGAAGAGGGCGTGGAGACTGTCGTTGCCTCGAGGTCGGCGGGGAAGAAGGAAAGCAAACACGGGTACCCGATAGAGGCAAGCTGTTCGGCTTCGGAGCTGAATTCCGCTTCCCTCGATGGCGTGGTGATACCGGGAGGTACAGGGTCTCCGGACAAGCTTCGCAGGGACCGGGGAGTTACCGATCTGGTGGCCGAACTCGACGGGGAGGGAAAGCTGGTAGCCATGATATGTCACGCCGGCTGGGTCCCCATATCCGCCGGTATTCTGGACGGAAAGGCCGCTACCGGCTACCAGGCGATCAGAGACGACCTAAAAAATGCCGGTGTCGATTACCGGGACGAGCCGGTAGTGGTCGACGACAACCTGGTTAGTTCCAGACATCCCGGGG
>CAYZUF010000079.1:0-7036 GCA_964481645.1 uncultured Thermotogae bacterium | reverse complement strand
AAATCGGGGCTCGGGCTGGTGGGGCCGGAGACACAGAAGGAAGAATACCCCCATACCACCGGCGAGGGAAGCGACCGAACCGACCTAAATCTCCCCGGCGTTCAGCGGGAACTTCTGCGGGAAATTTACAAAACGGGAACCCCGATTATAGCCGTTTTAATCAACGGGAGACCGTTGTCGGTTACCTGGCTGGAGGAGAACGTTCCGGCAATAGTAGAATGCTGGTTACCCGGCGAAGAAGGAGGGAACGCCGTGGCCGACGTGCTCTTTGGAGATCACAACCCCGGAGGAAAACTGCCCGTAAGCATCCCCAAAAAAGTTGGCCAGAGCCCGCTCTACTACAGGAGAAAACCAATTTCCAAAGAGCGTCACTACGTCTTCACGACAAACGAGCCGTTATATCCCTTCGGCTTCGGGCTGAGCTATACGGACTTCGAGTACTCGGATTTACAGGTAACTCCGACACAAGTCGGTGCAGCATCGAAAATAGAGGTCTCCTGCACCGTGAAGAACAGGGGAGAATTCCCGGGCAAAGAGGTCGTACAACTGTATACCAGGGACGAATACGCCAGCACGACCAGGCCGGAAAGAGAACTCAAAGGATTCGAAAAAGTGGATCTCGCCCCGGGAGAGGAAAAGAGGGTTTCTTTCTCTCTCCCCACGGATCTTCTCTCTTTCTACGATAAAGACATGAACTTGGTAGTCGAACCCGGGACCTTCACCGTTATGGTGGGGAGTTCCTCGGAAGATATCAGACTGGAAGGAGACTTTGAGATCACGGGAGAGAAAAAGGAACTCGGATACAGCAGGGAGTACTTTACCGAAACCGAAACCAAGGTGAATTAGGAATAAAAGGCCCAACTCAAGCGGGATATCCCGGCGGACGAGTTGATTCCGGAAATTCGATTTCCACGCTCGGCCGGAAAATCCACACTTAACGGTTTCATTCTCGACCAAAGACGATATAAGTTATTATTAGAGGTGAACGAAATGGATAAATATTTTCCCCAAGTCGAAAAGATAGAATACAAAGGCCCCGCAAGTGAGGACGCTTTAGCTTTCCACTACTATCAACCGGACGAGGAAGTAGGAGATAAGACCATGGCCGAGCATCTCCGTTTCTCCGTCGCTTACTGGCACACCTTCGCCAGCACTAGCAGCGACCCCTTCGGGGCGGGCACCAGGGAGCGCCCGTGGGAGAAGGGAGATAGCCCCCTGAAACGGGCAAAAAACCGGGCTCGGGCCGCCTTCGAATTCATGGATAAGTTGGGAGTAAACTATTTCTGTTTTCACGATCGGGATATCGCTCCGGCGGGCGAAGACCTGGAAGAAACCAACCACAATCTGGACGTAGTTGTGGAACTGATCCAGGAATTGATGCAAGAAGCGGGAATAGAGCTGCTCTGGGGAACGGCCAACCTCTTCGAGCACCCCAGGTACGTCAACGGCGCAGCCACCTCTCCCAAGCCAGAGATATTCGCGTACGCCGCCGCTCAGGTCAAAAAAGCCATGGAAGTGACCGACCGACTGGGAGGGAAAGCATACGTCTTCTGGGGCGGACGAGAGGGATACGAGACACTGCTCAACACTGATCTCGGCCTGGAACAGGATCATCAGGCCCGCTTCCTGGAAATGGCCGTTGACTACGCCGAGCAAATTGGATTTGACGGTCAACTCCTGATCGAACCCAAGCCCAAGGAACCGACAAAGCATCAATACGACTTCGACGTGGCTCATCTGCACGCTTTTCTCCAGAAGTACGACCTGCTGGATCACTTCAAGGGAAATATCGAAGCCAACCACGCCACCCTGGCCGGCCATACCTTTCAACACGAGCTGAACTACGCCCGGAACAACGGCCTCCTGGGCAGTGTCGATGCAAACCAGGGGGATAAACTTCTAGGCTGGGATACGGATCAATTCCCCACGGATATTTATTCCACGACCCTGGCCATGTACGAAATCCTGAAGGCAGGAGGCCTGAAGCCGGGGGGTCTAAACTTCGACGCCAAGGTCCGCCGTCCTTCTTTTCGGCCCGTAGATCTTTTCTACGGCCACATCGCGGGTATGGACACCTTCGCCAGGGGACTCCGGGTAGCCCACAAACTGTTGGAGGACGGCGCGCTCCAGGACTTACTGGCGGAACGCTACGGAGATTACAGTTCGGGAATGGGCCAGAAAATCGCCGAAGGGAGGACCGACTTCTCCGAACTGAGTTCCTACGTCGGCGGGCTTAGTTCCGTCCAGCCGGACTCGGGCCACCAAGAGAAACTGGAAGCAGTGCTCAATCGTTATATCCTGGAAGCCTGAGCTGTTTTCGGTCCGCCTTACCCTTGGCAGTCTCTGCAAAATGGCGAATTCCGCAAGAATTGCCAGGAGGTCAATAGGGGTAAACTATGGGGTTTAATCCATTCGAAGATACGCCAAGCCAACTGGAGGTAACCATATATGAAATCCTTGCTTCTCGGTATTGATCTGGGAACGACCGGAGCGAAATCGGTGCTAATCGACGAAGGGGGCTCGGTAGTAACGACCGCGAGGGCCGAATACCCGCTCAGCAGACCACAGGAAGGCTGGTCCGAACAGGATCCCGGCGATTGGTGGGAGGCCATAGTCGCCGCTACCAGAGAGGTACTTGAGGAAAAGGGATCCTCGGAGGTCAAAGCTCTCGCCCTCTCCGGCCAAATGCATGGATCGGTTTTCCTAAATTCTTCCGGGGAAGTTATCCGCCCCCCCATTCTGTGGAACGATACCCGGACCACGGACCAATGTCGGGAGATGACAGAGAAGGTGGGCGAGGAAAGGTTAAGAAACTTAGTGGGAAATCCGGTATTAGAGGGTTTTACCGCACCCAAAGTACTCTGGTTAAGGGAAAATGAGCCGGAGAATTTCGAGAAACTGGAGACCTTGCTGTTGCCCAAAGATTACATCGTCTACAGGCTAACCGGGAAAAAATCCACGGAGTATTCGGATGCCGCCGGCACAGTGCTCTTTAACGTGGAAGAAGGAGAGTGGGAGGAGGAAATCCTCGGGGAGTTGAGCCTGGATAAGTCCATCCTGCCGCCGGTTCTGGATTCCACGGAGATAGTGGGCAACCTCACCCCCGAGGCCGCAGAGGAGCTCGGCCTTTCCCAGGATACGTCGGTGATCGCCGGAGGCGCGGACAACGCCTGCAGTGCAGTGGGAAACGGGATCGTTAAGGAAGGCCTCTTTCTGGTCAGTATAGGGTCCTCCGGCGTAGTGCTTGCCCATACGGACTCTATGCAGGTAGACCGGGGCAACAGACTCCATAGCTTTAACCACGCCAAACCGGGGAGCTGGTACCTAATGGGCGTCATGCTCTCCGCGGGCCTTTCTCTACGGTGGTTCAAAAACAACCTCGGCCAGCCGGAAAAAACGATGTCCGAGCTGACTGGAATGGACCCTTACGAACTCCTGACCAGAGAGGCGGCAGAGGTTCCCCCCGGTTCGGAGAAATTAATCTTTCTCCCCTATTTGAACGGCGAGAGAACTCCCCACGCCGACGCGAACGCACGGGGGGTCTTCTTCGGCTTAAGTAGCTCGCACCGGAAGGGTCACCTGGTTCGATCCGTCCTGGAGGGGGTTACCTTCGGGCTTCGTAACTCCCTGGAATTGATTACGGAAAAGGAGATTACCCCTCAAGAAGTCAGAATAACAGGTGGGGGAGCAAATAGCGACCTCTGGGCCCAGATCCAGGCGGACGTATTCGACCTGGAGGTCAAGAAAACTTCCCTGAATGAAGGTCCGGCCTTCGGCGCCGCCCTGCTGGCCGGTGTGGGAGCGGGGGTCTACGAGGACGTAGAGCAGGCGACCGAAGAAACTATCAGTACTCGAACGGTCGCCGAACCCAGAGGGGAGGTGAAAGCAGTATACGACGAGCTCTACGAGGTATATTGCTCCCTGTACCATTCTCTCCGCGAAGACTACCAGAATCTTGCCAACATATAATGGAGGCGAGCAGACGTGGAACCAAGAGAGGCAAAAGATAAAGCCTTATCCTATTTGGCTGATGCGAAAATTGCACTGACCCCGGAGGAGAAGGAAAATCTCGAAGTAACGGATCTGGGCTTGGGCCGGATTGAAGACATTGGCCTACAAATTATAACCTACGTAAACACCGATAGGTACTGCGCCAAAGAGATGGTCCTATTTCCCCACCAGACCTGTCCCGAGCATCGTCACCCGGAAATCGACGGAGAATCGGGGAAACAAGAGACATTCAGGTGCAGGCGAGGGAAGGTATTCTTATACGTGGAGGGGGAACCGACGGAGGATCCCGGTTGCACCCCACCCGAAGGAAATGAGGAATACTACACGGTGAAGCACGAAGTTGTCCTGAACCCGGGCGAACAGTATACCATACCCCCGGATACCGGACACTGGTTTCAGGCCGGCGACCAGGGGGCCATCATCTCTGAATTTTCCAGCACCAGCAGGGACGAGTACGATATATTCACTAACCCCGATATAATCCGGTAGAAGGGGACCGGTGGGTCTCGCTTTATCCGCCGCCGGGGCCGAGTTTGTTCCGCAACAGGGACCAGGTCCGCCATTTGGGCAGGTAAAGATCGTCACCAGGAGGACAAATACCAGAACACCTAGTCTGATCCTTGCCCTTATCTTCCCCCGAGAATCCTAGGTTTCCTCCTCGAAATTTGGCCGGAGATCGAATTCAAGCAGGGCCCCAGTCGGATTGGGACTGAGTCCACAGTTGACCGAGCGATCTACGTCAATTCTCGGGTCGAATAAAAATCGGGGCAATTCGGCAAGAATTGCCCCGATTAGTTCCAGCATCATCCAAAGGATTGAACACTAAGAGGTCTCTGAGTTCTCCCTGTAGACTTCGAGCTGTTCCTTGAACTTGGGATCCTTCAGCTTGTTTATCGCCCTGTCCTGAAGTTGTCTGACCCGTTCCCGACTGATATCGAAAACGTCTCCGACTTCTTCCAGGGTCAAAGGCTGATAATCCTCCAGACCGTATCTTAACTTGAGTATCTGCTTCTCTCTATCGGAAAGGGCTTTATTCAACAGGCCCTTCAACCGATCTTCCAACATATCGCCAAAGGCTTCCCGTTCGGGTTGTGGGGAATCGTCGTCGGCCAGCACGTCTCCCAGTGCCTCGCTATCCCCTTCTTCCTCCCGGAGCGGTTTATCCAGAGAGACCGACTCCTTTTTTGCCCTCCGAGCGTTACGGATCTTCCGGACTTCCACGTCCAGCTCCTCAGCAATTTGCTCGTTGGTCGGTTTCTCCCCCGTCTCCTCCTTGTAAGAGTTGATGTACTTGTCTATCTTCCTATTCAAAGAAGAAACGTGGGACGGAACTCTCACCGTCCTGGATTCGTTATTCAAAGCCTTCAGTATGGCCTGCCTGATCCACCAGGTGGCGTAAGTACTGAACTTATAACCCTTTCTCCAGTCGAACTTGTCGATTGCCTTCATCAGGCCGATATTACCTTCCTGAATGATGTCCAGGAAGGGCAATCCGTACCCTCTATATTTTTTGGCGATACTAATCACCAGTCTAAGATTGGCCGAAGCTAACTTTTCGCGGGCTTCCTCGTCTCCTTGTTCTATCCTTTTAGCAAGTTCTTTTTCTTCCTCGCGAGAAAGCAACGGTCCTGCTTCTACTTCGTCGAAATACCTGCGCACAGGACTATCGTTCTTATTCCCGTTGGTTGTCGCTTTTACCATGGGACGTCACCTCCCTCTGTACCCATTTATTCTCGTTCGAGCAATTGTCGCGGTAAATGAGATTTCGAAGGCAGCCAGTTATTCCTTATCTGTACTGAACCCTGGCTTTAGCCTGGTCTCCTTACTTATTTTAGCAGACCCTCATTAACCCTGCTAATTATTATATAGGTAGAACTCGCTATTTCAAGTCTATTTAAATTAAATTTTAAGTCGTTCTGATTCCAGCCTTTAATCCTCTCTTTTCTCCCCTTCAGAGAGACCCGAAGGACTAAGACCGAAATGATTAAACCAATCTCGCGAATGGCAGCTAGAAATAAGCTGGATAAATGAAGTTACAACTTTGCAAAGTACCGTTTGAGGTGGTTGAGGAAACGGGGGCGAGCCAGATCCTCCAGGGCCTCGGACTCGATCTGTCGGACCCGCTCCCGCGAAATTCCGAATCGCTCACCGATTTCCGCGAGCGTCAGAGGCTCCTGATCGTCGAGCCCGAATCGGAGTTCCATGATCTTCCTCTTTCTCTCTGAGAGTCTGGAGAGACCGGATTCCAGGTCTTCATTTAACAAGGTCCTCAAGGCTTCCTTATCGGGGGGTGCGTAATTGTCGGACTCGATGAAGTCACCAAGAACTTCGTTAGACTCGTCTCCCAGGGGTTTATCCAGGGAGACGGTACTCTTTTCCGCCCTTTCTGCTCTCTTTACTGTCTCCACGGATAGGTCAAGCTTATCCGCGATCTCCTCCCGGGTCAGATGACCCTTACCTTCTTCCTTTTCCTTCCGCTTCAGGTTCTTGATCTTCCTCACTATGTCGTAAGTATGGGGAGGAACTCTGACCGTCTCGCCCTGATTGACCAGAGCCAGCCTGATCTTCTGCTTTATCCACCAGGTAGCGTAGGTGCTAAATTTATATCCTTTGGATTCGTCGAAGCGTTCCACGGCCTCTATCAGGCCGATATTTCCCTCCTGAATGAGGTCGAGCAGTCCTACACCCTGGTTAGCGTACTGTTTAGCCAGTTTTACCACCAGACGCAAATTGGAGAGGATCAGCTTCTTCCTCGCTAATTTGCTTCCCTGGTTTATCCTCCTGCTCAGGTAGTTTTCCTCCGATTTATCCAGAAGTTCGTACTTCCCAATCTCCGATATATAGATACCCAGCAGGTTCCCGGGGGATCCCCCGGAATTTACCGGGTCTCCGTTCCCATTCCCGTTAAAATCGTTTTGGCTCACGCCTTTATCGGTCTTCATCTCGTAACACGTAACTCTCCTCGAGTTAGTATAGTGATAAGCCAACGGGGGTCAAAACTCAACCACCTGCCACGAGATAGAGG
>CAYZUF010000078.1:0-7135 GCA_964481645.1 uncultured Thermotogae bacterium | reverse complement strand
GTTAGGTCAAGCCCAGAGACGGGGGTGTTCCCTGACTCCTGAAAAGTTCTTCCGTATTTTTTTGAAGCACCCACGGCTCTAGCTATCAATGAGCAGTTAATAGTAATTCTTTAACTACGGGCTGTCAATCGGAGAGGCTTACTGAACTGCCTCTTTTACATCGCCCCCGCCGAGATGTCCAATGCCATATTTCCCTATAACGAGGGTCCAGTAACTGAAGATATCGACTCTTACCTTCCCACAGAGCGGGTAGGGCCTAGGAAAATCAAGTTAATCCAAATAATCTCCCCGTTCCCCTTTTGGCGTATCGGACCAATCGGAGACTGAAAGAGTACAGAACTGGAAAAACAGAATAAGACAAGCCCCGGGGAAAGCCCTGGGATACAGAAGAAAAAGTTTCATTTGGGTATTTCCTTAATTTGGTATAATATAGAGTGTACCAAGCGGGTGATATAATGATCCCATCCAAAAGAAAAGTGGCGTTTCTCGGCAGTTCGTCCTTGGTAGTTTTGGTGGTACTTTTGATGACCCTAGGTCTTAGCTGTAGCAAGACCCCCCTTGCCGCCGAAGAGTTGCTGGAAGATCAACGGGGAGATCTCAAAGCCTGCCATAGTATCGAGTCCAGCTGTAGCAGGTGTAGGATTCGACCCCCGGCCAAGGAGATGGGGGAAGAGCTTCCCTTTATAGACATACTGGCTGCTTCCGTGGAAAAAACCAAAGATGCCAATCCGCTCCTTGTAATGAAACTTAAGGTTGCCGATGTGGTTCCCGCTGCACCCAGCATGCCTACCACTTACTCATTTGCCTTAGACCTGGATGGGGATCCAGACACCGGATTCAGGGCCGATCAGTCCCCGTTAGGAATTTTTCCCGATCTGGGAGTAGACTTGTGGGTCAACCTATCCTTGAAGGGAGGAAGCTCAGAAAGCCTTGTTTTTATCGGGCCGAAGAATATCAAAGAGCTAAACCCCACCCCGGGAGCGCTGGAATACTCCTACCGCCAGGAGAGGAAAACGGTCGTCTTCAAGATCTCAGTAAAACCGATAGAAAGGAAACTTACTTTTGCCTATCTCCACAAAAAGCCCCTTTTTCGGGTCGAGTTGGAGGAGATGGACTGGGTTGGGTTTACAACCAAGTCCACCTCTTATTATCCGGCCGACAACCCTATATGTGACTTTCACCCTGATCACTACTTTCAAGAAGGCCCTGAAGGCTGTCTGCTCAGACTTCCCAATTCAAGTTAAAGTAAGATCATTTCCCGTGCCCGTGAAAATTATGTCAAAATCGGGCTTGAGCAAGAGGAGCATGACCACTCATAGTTTCAGACTCTAATTATATCGATATTTGATCATTTAAGAACTCTTTTACTTCAGGGTATTCGTCACTTCACGGCAGTAGTCGTTACCCTGTGAAGTCTCATGCAAAGGAAAGCTTCGTCTCGTCTATTTTACGACAAACTTTAACCAGGTTTAACCTGGAAACAATTTACTCCCCACAACCCTCAACCAGGAAATTCGGGAGGGTGAAACATTCGACCAGGGAGGCAATCACGTTTTCCCGTCCCACCCTGGTATAGAGGCCGTTTATCTCCTGGTTGTAGAGGAAGAGCCCAATCAGGTAGCCGAACTTCTCGAAGCTCAGTTGGTCCTCCCTTACGTAGAGGAGATCCTTTTTCGGGATGTCGCAAAATTCCTGGGCAATGTAACCTTCTCCCTGGACTCCGTCGACCTTTTCCCTCCACGCCTCCGGCCCGAAGTCCTCCCCGACGTAAACGCCGTGGCCGGCAAATTTGTCGAACGGCTTCAGCAGGAAGCGGTTCTTCTCCTCGATCAGTCGATCCCTCAAAGAGCGATCCCCCACGCGAAATATCCGGCTGAGCGGAAAGTATTCCTCGATAAATTCGACCTCTTCTTCAGTAAGGAAACCCGTATAGCCCTCCTCCTGAAGGATGGCAAACAGGGACTTATTGTGGACTATCTGCGAGGTAAACCCGCCGACGACACAGACCTCCCCGTCCCTGTAGGCCTCCAGGAAGGGTTCAACTTCCTCGTATCGCTCGACGATCTTGTGGGTCGTGGCCCGGCGATAGATCAGGTCGATCCGCTCCGAATCGGCCAGCAAATTCACACCGTCGTACTCCAGCTCCCTGGGATCCCGGATCAACGTTCGATACCCCCGGTCCTCGAACCTCTTCTTGTACTCCCGGAACTCACTGTTTATCCCTTCACCTTCGAAATCCACTATAGCTACCGTCTCCGGGTCCTCCTCGGCGCCGGTGAATTCGTGGTAAACCTCGACGATGGTGTCGATCCAGTTCTCCATCGGGGTATAGCAGTTGACCTCGCAATCCTCCGGGATAAACTCCAGTGCTTTGGACCGGTAGAGCGCGTTCTGCAGCACCCGGGCCTCGTTCATACCCGCGGATCCGTCCGTGTTGAACTCACAGAACTTCAAACCTCCCTCGTAGTCGTAGAATATATCGAACCGGGCCATGGGAAAGGGATTCTCGTAGCCGGGATCGGAGAGGATAAGTTCCTCGGTCCTCTCCGAAAACGGAAAGAGCCGGCGGAAGTTCTCGTCCGTCCGGTATTTCTCCACGGTCTTGTTCAGAATCTCGGTCAACTCGGAGAGAACTCCTTCAATCCAGGCCAGATCTTCCGACGTGAAGAAGATCGGCTGATAGAGGAAATCTATCGGGTCCCCCAGGTACCGGGCCGAGGAGCTCTCGACTTCTTCCTTTACCTTCCGATAATCACGGAGGAACTCCTCCGGTCGGGATTTGACGTCTTCGCGAAACTTCGACAGGAGTTTTTCGGCGTTCATCTACTTCTCCTCGCTGCCGATAGCATTATTCAGGTTGCACCAAGCCAGGCCCTCGATTTTGCCGTCGGAAAGCCCCTCCAGCGTTTTCTCTCTGGGCGTAAGCCCTGCCTGGGCAAGTTCCTCCAGCGGCTTCAGGTAGCCCTGCTCCCCCGGCCCCAGTCCCCGCCGGGCCATTCTCAATAGCTCCCGAAAGGTGGAAAAGACGCTCCCCGAGTTCCACTTGGCCTCCACGCCCCGATCGGAAATCCTTCCCTTCCGCTCGCGGAAATCGTCGGCGCTCAGAGCTTTGTACTCCCCATAAAGTTCTTCCAGGTTCTCGCGACTGTAGAGTAGGCCTTTCCAGAAAGCCAGGTAAGCCAGGCTATAAGGATAGGGCAGGGAGTCGGCCATTCTTACCTCCAGGTGGTTCTTCGTCCTGACGTCGGGGAATACGGTAGTCAGGAGATACTCGAGCTCTTCTTCGGTCGGCTCCAGCTCCTCCAGCAGAATATCTTCGAGGGTCTTCTCCCCGGAGTAGATTAGTTCTCCTCCCTCCTTGTAGACCATGGGAGGAACCGCTAACAGATACTTCGCGTAGTCCCGGTAGCCGAAGTCACCGTAGAAGAGTCCTTCCGGATGTCCACACCGGTCCCGGTCACAGTTCTCCCAGATCCGCCGACGCAGACCTTTCCCCTCATAGACCTCACCCTCGAAAAAGGGAGCATTGTCCAGGACCGCGTAGACCAGGGGCGCCAGGGCGTTGGCCACCAGGTTTTTCCGGACGTAATCTTCCCGGTGGGCGTAGTCGAAGCTCACGTGAATCGCTCCCGTGGCCTTCATCATGTTGTGAGCATACTTGCCCCTGTCCCGGAAGTAATCGGCCATGTAATCGTAACGTTCCTTGGGGAGGATGGGTATCTCCGCGATCCCGCTCTCCGGCTGATAACCGAGACAGTACAGGCTCATCCCCCGCTCCTCCAGGATAGAAAGTACCTGACGGACACAATCGAGATAGACCTCCTCGACGTCCGTCAGTGACTCCTGCGGGAAGATGCTCAGTTCCAGCTGGCCGCCCGGCTCCAGCGTCACCCGGGCTCGCTCGCCCTCCAGCCCGAGGAAGTGTCTTGCCCTCCCTTTCGGGCTCCACCACGCCGCGGCCAGGGACTCGAGCAGGTCCTCGATCCCTTCCTCCTGGCAGTAAGTGACCGCTCGCAGAGAGTCGGTTTCGAGGACGAAGTGCTCTACTTCCATTCCCAGCTTCCAATCTCGCCCGGGAGCCCGGGAGGCCTTAAAATAATCTACCAATAAGTTAACCTTCTTTTCGTAACTGGTCATAAAAAATTGTCTCTCCGGGGGTTTAGTTTATTCTTTCCGGGGGCCGTTCTCAACTTTGCAATTGCACATTATCCCCGCTTACAGGGGGATTGGCCGGGAAAGCCGGCCGAAAAAACTTTCTTCCCCATGAGGTTAAATCCAACCCGGACCCGGCAGCCAATCTCCCCGAGACAAGCGCTAAAGGAAGCCACTTTGGGGGATCCAGCCACGATTGTTATCGACCGGTGATTCCACGGGGAAATATCAGCGACAAAAATAGGTGAAACCCGCTCCAGAATAGGACTAAGGCTGGTAATTCCTGCCGATTTTCATTATAATCACTTTGGCTTTGTGACTCGAGGTGGTTATATGCCTTACGAAGCAGATCAAATTAAGGTTCTAGAAGACCTGGAAGCCGTCCGGAAAAGACCGGGAATGTACATCGGGAGCACCGGACAGCAGGGCGTGATGCACTTAATTGACGAAGTGCTGGACAACAGCATCGACGAAGCCCTGGTGGGGGAGTGCGACGAGATAAAGGTCATTATTCACGAGGACAACAACGTGACGGTTATAGACAACGGCCGGGGAATTCCGGTGGATACCCACGCCGAAAAGGGCAAGAGCGGGGTAGAGGTAGTAATGACGACCTTACACGCCGGCGGCAAGTTTGACCACAAAAGCTACAAGGTCAGCGGTGGACTACACGGAGTGGGCGTTTCGGTGGTCAATGCCCTTTCGGAATGGATGCGGGTAGAAGTTCAACGAAACGGCTCCAGATACAGGCAGGATTTCACCCGGGGCGAGACCCTCTCGGAACTGAAAGAAATCGGAACCAATCAGGGAACTCGAGGGACGAAAATCACCTTCCAGCCGGACGGGGAAATTTTCGGCGACTTTGAGTACGATCTACCGAAGCTAACCCATCGGCTCCGCGCGCTCGCTTACCTAAACTAGGGCCTGAAGATAATCCTGGAAAACGAGGAAGCCGACGTCACCAAGACCTTCAAGTACGACGGCGGCATTAAGGAATACGTATCTTCCATCACCGAGAACGAGGAGAAGCTACACAGCGAACCGATCTACTTCAGGCGGGAGAAGGAAGGGAACTTCGTCGAAGTGGCCCTCCAATTTAGCAAGAAGTTCTCGGAATCGACCTACTCCTTTGCCAACAACATCAATACTCAGGAGGGAGGTAAGCACGTCACCGGCTTCAAGACCGCCCTGACCAAAACGACCAACGAGTACGCTAGATCCAAGAAGATTTTGTCCAAAAACGATGACAACCTGGCGGGCAGGGATATCCGGGAAGGAATGACCGGGATCATCAACGTCCGTCTGCCGGAGCCGGAGTTCGAGGGACAGACCAAGACCAAGCTGGGGAACCCGGAAATAAGGGAGATCGTCCGCAACGTAACTTCGGAGGCCCTGCTGGACTTCTACAAGTCCAACAAGCAGGTGGCCCGAAAGATCATCGAGAAATCCATCGAAGCCGCCCGGGCCAGAAACGCCGCCAAGAAGGCGCGGAAACTGGCAAGAAAGAACGCCTTGATTTCCACTTCCTTACCGGGCAAGCTGGCGGATTGCACCAAGCGTAAACCGGAGGGAACCGAGCTGTTCATCGTGGAGGGAGACTCAGCCGGCGGATCCGCGAAGAGCGCCAGAGACCGGGACTTCCAGGCCATACTACCTCTAAGAGGTAAGATTCTCAACGTCGAGAAGTCGCGCATGAGCAAGCAGCTGGAGAACAAGGAATTGAAATCGATCATAACGGCCATGGGTACAGGGGTTCAGGACCATTTTTCCAAGGAAAAGTTACGCTACGAAAGGATCATTATAATGACCGACGCCGACGTCGACGGAGCCCATATTCGGGCTCTGTTGCTTACCTTCTTCTACCGGAACTTCCAACCGCTGATTACGGACGGCCACGTCTTCATTGCCCAGCCACCTCTGTACAAAATTCAATCCGGCAAGACCAAGCACTACTTCTACACCGACGAGGAACTCCAGAATTACCTGGAAGATCGGGAGAGAAAACCGTCTTCCGTCCAGAGATTTAAGGGTCTGGGAGAGATGAATCCTTCCCAGCTCTGGGAGACCACCATGAACCCGGGAAACAGGATAATGAAGGAAGTTTCGGTCAAGGACGCCCTGGAAGCAGACGAACTCTTCAGCACCCTGATGGGAAGCGACGTCGATGCCAGGAAGAACTTCATCAAGGAAAACAGCAACCAGATCACAAACCTGGATATTTAGGCATTTGGGCAATTCCGGATGAAGGGCGGTCCTTTTCAGTACGCTCTTTCACCCTACTCAGAATTGGAAGGATAAGATGGCATTAGACGGGATTACGCTTCACTGGTTAAAAAGGGAGCTGCAGGAGAACCTTACCGGGGGCTGGATCCGCAAGATCTATCAACCCCGGGAGGAGCTGGTCACCGTCAACGTCTGGAACGGGGACGACTTCAAGTTACTGATCTCCTGTGGAAACGATTTCCGGGTTCAGCTGACGGATCTGGAGCTTGAGAATCCTCCCAAGCCCCCCAATTTTACCATGCTCCTCCGAAAACACCTCTCCGGAGGAAAGATAGCGCGGATAACCCAGAGAGAACTCGACCGGGTACTGAAGGTCTCCGTAGATAAAAAGACGGAGGAGGAAGACGGAGAAGACGAAATAGTACGGAAGGAGATCTACGTGGAGCTCATGGGCCGGAACAGCAACCTGTTCCTCGTGGAGGAAGGGAAGATCCTCGGCGTTCTGAAGGAGAGGGAAAACGAGAGAAGACCCATCGCCCCGGGAAGTACTTACCGGCTCCCGCCGAAGCAGGACAAGGTCGATCCGTTTCAGCTCACCGAAGACCGGTTCCGGGAATTCCTCGAAGGGGACCAGCCGATATGGAGAAACCTGTTAATCAACATCGAAGGCATCGGACCGATCCTGGCGAAAGAGATCGTCGTTCGCGCTGGGCTAGGGGAGGGAGAGACGGACCTCGCGGAGCCCGAGGAGGAGTCGCTC
>CAYZUF010000077.1:0-7194 GCA_964481645.1 uncultured Thermotogae bacterium | reverse complement strand
TTCCCTTTTTTTACATCCTTCTTTACCATAGCAGACTTGGGGCGGGGTTCTTGACCGCCCCGAAAGAGGAGTACGTGGACAAATATCAGAGATGGATCAACGACCTCGAGGTCTCTCAATTCGTCTCCCATCTTGGCAGAGTGCTAACCGAAGAAGCGGAAGAGGGCTGGTACCAGGCTCAGGCGGAGAGCGATGAACCCACTTTTACCATACATTACCTTCCAGACGACAGACCGATAGGAAACTGCGGGCTGCACAATATCGACCGGGGCAAGGATCACGCGGAGATGGGAATACTGCTGGGCGAAAAAGAATACTGGAATAGAGGACTGGAACCGAAGCGGTACAGCTACTTACCGACTTCGGTTTTGCAGCGCTTGGCCTCCACGGGATCAGCCTCTGTCTTAAGAACTTCAACGAGCGGGCCAGACGGGTTTACGAAAAGGTCGGCTATCGGGAGATCGGGCGAATAAGGGACTTCTTCTTGGTCGACGGGGACTATTACGACAAGGTAATCATGGATATCCTCCGGAATGAATTTTACGAGAGGAACGAAAGCCTAATTCGAGACCGGTATCTAACCGGACTCGAAGAGATAGGGGACGAGAAATCCTGACCCGCCAAAGGCGAGGTGGTCTTCGTGCCCGAACTACCCGACGTCGAACTATTCAAGTCCTTTCTCGAGTCGAAGGGATTGCACAAGGAGATAACGGAACTGGAAGTCCGATCAAAGGAAGTACTCGGGGATCTCCGGCCGAAGGACCTAGAAGAAGCCCTTGTGGGAAAACAATTTAGCTCGGCTACCCGCCACGGCAAACATCTCTTCGTATCGGTGGAAGAAGAGGGATGGCTGGAATTCCACTTTGGGATGACCGGTTTTTTCAACTATTCCCGGACCCCTGAAGACCTTCCCGGTCATCCTCGATTGGTATTCCGCTTTCCCGACGGGAATTGCCTGGTTTACGACTGCCAGAGGAAGCTTGGCGAGGTGAACCTGGTCGAAGACCTCGACGATTACCTGGAAAGACGAGAGCTAGGGCCGGACGCTCTCAAGCAAGTGGACCAGCAGGCTTTCATCGATATCCTCTCCAATAGCCGGGCAATGGCGAAAAGTACTCTGATGAGCCAGGAGAAGATCGCCGGGATAGGAAACATATACTCCGACGAAATCTTATTTCAGGCCGGGGTTCACCCCAGAGTCAGGGCTACGAACCTGTCCGAAGAGGAACTGGAACGGCTCTACGAGAAGACCAAGAAGGTCCTGCGCACGGCCATCGAGAAGGAAGCCGACCCGGAAAGGCTGCCCGCGGATTACCTCCTGCCCCGTCGATCCCCTAGAAGCCCCTGTCCTCGATGTGAATCCGAGATCGAGAAGGTCAAGGTTTCGGGCCGGAGTGCTTACTTCTGTCCAAACTGCCAGAAGAGTCCTTAATCCCCCAAATTTAAGACTTAGCTCCTGACCCTCTCTCCTCACCCTGTAATTATTCCCCCGAATCCCGTCTTTCACCGGCAAACCTGGAAACTCCCAGGGCCCAGCCTCCTCCTGCAGAGAATCCAGGGTGATTATCAAGGGCGAGAGAACTCTCCTAAACGAGGCACCCAAACCCCGTATCCCGGTTGGGTTTGAGAAATTCTTTGCTTAACATTGACTCTATGCAGCCAATTGGAGGGGACCTGCTCGTCGCATGCGGAATTACCTGCGAAAGCTACGCCTGTTCAGACCTTCAGCCCGATTATTCCTTCTGGCCACCCTTTTCATAGGGCTTTCGGGAGGGATAAGGAGGGTGGCCCGGAATCTATACTTTCTCTCTCTGGGATTCGATGAAAGTTTCGTCGGCCTGGCCGTGGGGGCGAGCACCTTCACCGGCCTTGCCGTTGCCCTCCCCAGCGGCCACTTCGGGGACCGTTTCGGGCCCAGGTGATCGCTGATTGTCGCCACCTTGCTGGGTATTATGGGGATAGGCCTGCAGTTAATTCCTTACCGGATACCAATTATCATCGGGACCTCGCTAAACAGGATAACCTGGTCCGTATTTTTCATCGTGGGTCCGGCATTGCTTACTCGGGAAAGCAGCCTCGAAGAAAGAACCCACCTGTTCAGCTCCTTCAGCTCGGTCCGGCGACTTGCCCTGATTCCCGGCGCACTTCTGGGCGGATACATGCCCGGACTGCTCGGGCGGTTGTTCCAACTTGGCGGGGAATCCCCGCTTTCCTACAAAATGACCATCCTGCTTCAGGCCTTTTCGCTGGCCGCTGCCCTGATTCCTCTATATTTTCTCCGCTCCCCACCGGATTCCGGGAGGGAAGTTAATTCCGGGGGGCGAACCTACGACCTGGACTTCCTCAAAGAGGACCTGTCCAGGAAGTTAATCGTACCGGCCCTTCTGGTGGGAACCGGCGCCGGAATGATATTTCCATTTTTGAACGTAATATTCAAGCATTACGGGGCCAGCACGGAGACCATCGGCTGGATCTTCACCGTCCAGTCGCTCCTGACCGGGCTGGTAGTACTTTACGCTCCGAGCTTGTCTGAAAGATGGGGCAAGGCCAAGGGGGTGGCACTGACCAGATTAATCTCCATACCCTTTCTCCTGGCCGTCGGCTATTCCGGACAGGTACCCATAATGGCCGGGGCGTTGATGATCCGCAGTAGCCTGATGCGTCTGACCAGTCCCCTGCGAAACAACCTGCTAATGAATATCGCCAGGCCGGGCGATCGCTCGAAAATAAACGGCCTTCGCCAGGTTGCTTCCCGGCTGGGCCGGACCGCGGCTGGACCGATAGCGGGGTGGATACTCTCCAACGTCTCCTACAGCCTCCCCTTTCTACTGACCTCCGTCCTCTACGCGGTGGGGAGCAGTCTATTTTACTTCGGCCTCCACCCCTTAGAGGTCAAGCAAAAAGCAGATGAGGATTGAAACCACTCAACCCTCTTCAGGGGGGCCGGATAAGCCTACCCATCTCCAACCTAAACCGGCGGCGACCCTTTACTTATTCTGGATGAACTTCGATACGTAGGGACTTACCCCGGGTTCTGCTCTCCTGTAGTGCCCGGACGGTTCTCCCGTCAAAAGTTCCTCGAACCAGGCTTCGTGCTCCGTCTCCTCGTGCAAAATGGCCGCGGAAAGCTCGTAGGTCCGGGGGTCTTTTCCCTGAGTATAGTCGCAAATGTCGGTGTAAACCCCCACCGCACAGCGCTCGGCGTCCAGGAGAACTTCCAGAAGATTATCCACCGTCTCCTCTTCGGGAAGCTTCGCATCCATACAGGAAGCTCTGTCCGAAAACTCGCGAATATCGTCGGGAAGGGTTCCCCCCAGTTCGTAGATCCGCGGAGTCAATGCTTCAAAATGATTCCGATCCTCGAGTCTGGCATCCTCGACGATCTCTTTGATCGCTTCGCCCTCCAAACCGGTGGAGTGCGTGCGAAGATTTGTGTAGTAATAGTAAGTAGTGAATTCCGCCGCCGCGGCATTTACCAGTTTCTCAATTAACTCATCGACGTCGATACCGGCCTTTTCGATCAATTCTACGTTCCTCTTTGCCATTTTTACCCCCCTTTACCGTGAATTGATACTCTTTAGTCTTTAGGATTATATAATATCTATTATTAATTACAACAACTTTGGCCAATCCTTTCGACTTCTATCTCCCCTCCTGACGACTCGTCCTCTTGCTTTTCCTTCCCATGGAACCCTCCTCGGAGATCACCCCCCTCCGCAAATATCCCGGCCAAAATTTCCATTTGTAGGTCATTTCTCACGAATAATCATTTTCCCGAGTTCAATTCCCGGTTGGACCTTCTCCGGGTTACAGTTTTCCCGCCCCGCTTGATCCTACTGGGTGGGGAAGGTATACTTGGATTCCCGGGGTGGGATAGACTATCCCACCCCGGGCAAGGAGCGGGACCAGGAGCTGTAAAGACACACAAGAATCCAGTTAACTATAACGATTACTCTTAACAGCCCCGGCAAGCTCGGCCTAAAGAGGACCTGAGGTCAAGTTTTCGGTTTCGGAAATTAACGCACTGCAAGATCCACGGTCCGGGCGTGATTTTCAAGAGATGAAGCTGGAGATCGGCGGAGTATCGAATTTATCCCTTATAGATTTCCCGGGGAGGCTTTCCTCGGTGGTATTTACAGTTGGCTGCAACTTTCGCTGTCCCTGGTGTCACAACTCCGACCTGGCACTGGGTCGAGCCGAAAGTATACCCACGGACGAGGTCCTCGGGGTTCTAGAAAGACACAGTGGCAAGCTGGATGCGGTAGTAATTACCGGAGGTGAACCTCTCCTTTGGAAAGGTCTCCCCGAATTCATCGGACTGATCGGGAGGCTTGGCCTATCCGTAAAGTTAGACACCAACGGCAGTCAACCGGCGAGACTGGCCAGGCTGATAGAAAGGGAACAAGTCGAGTACTTGGCGATGGATATCAAAGGTCCCCTGGAAAGATACGACGAAGTAACCGGGACCGAGGTGGACGTTAGCGAGATCAAAAAAAGCATCGAGGTCATAGGATCCTTCCGGGGGGTCAGCGAATTCAGGACCACGCTAATTCCCACCCTGACAACCCAGGAGGTAGTCCAGATTGCGGGATTGGCTCAGGGGGCCGACCGCTACGTGTTGCAGCCGTTCACTATCCCCGAGGAGAAGGAGCTTCTCGATCCCCAATATACATTACTGGCCGAAAAACATTCTGCTCCGGATCCCGGAGATTTGAAAGAAGAGCTCGGAAATTTTAACTTTGGACTCCATACCCGCGCTAGCTAATCACCCCCATTCTCCAGGAGGTTACTATGAAAGTTGAAAAACGAGATGGACGAAGAGTGGACTTCAAAAAATCAAAAATTAGAGAAGCTATCCATTCAGCCTCGACCAGCGTCGGGCTGGACGGGCAGGTAAGTCGCCCCTTAACGGCGGAAGTCGTGGACAAAATATTCGATCGGTACGAAGACGACACCCCCACCGTGGAAGAAATTCAGGATATAGTCGAAGAAACGCTGATCGAGAACAATCACACGGATATAGCCAGAAGTTACATCTTATATCGGAAACAGCACTCGAACATAAGAAATATTTCCAACCTAATCCGGGATATCGGATTGATTGACGATTATCTGGGCGAAAAAAGCTGGCGAGTCAGAGAAAATAGCAATATTGACTACTCCCTTCAGGGCCTAAATCTTCACGTGCAGGAGGAGGTAGTTTCTAATTACTGGCTGAACAAAATCTATACCAAAAAGATCAGAAAGCGACACGAAGATGGAGCGTTTCACATACACGATCTGGGGATCCTGGGTCCGTATTGCGTGGGATGGGATCTAAAGGATCTCATACTTCAGGGCTTCCAGGGGGCTCCCGGCAAAGTTCAGTCCGAACCGGCCCGGCACTTCGACACCTTGCTTTTACAGATGTCAAACTTCATCTACTGCCTGCAAAACGAAGCCGCCGGCGCCCAGGCGTTCTCCAACGTCGATACGCTCCTGGCTCCTTTCGTCAGAGAGGACAATCTGAACTACCACCAGGTCAAGCAGGGAATCCAGAAATTGCTCTTCAACCTGAACGTGGCCACCCGCTCCGGCGGACAACCGCCTTTTTCCAACTTCACCCTCGATCTGACCGTACCCAAGCACCTGGAGAAAGACCAGGTAATAGTGGGTGGAGAAATGAAAAACAGTACGTACGGGGAATATCAAAAAGAAGTGGACTGGATCAACAAAGCCCTGGCCGAGGTAATGTGTGAAGGGGACGCCAAAGGTAGGCCCTTCACCTTTCCCATACCAACTTACAATATTACCGAAGACTTCGACTGGAACCGCGATTCTCTGGAACCGATCTGGGAGATGACCAGAAGGTACGGAATTCCATACTTCTCAAATTTCGTGGGCTCCGAGATGAACCCCGAGGACTCCCGGTCCATGTGCTGCAGACTGCAGATCGATAATACCGAGCTTAAGAAAAGGGGAGGCGGACTCTTTGGCGCCAACCCCAAGACGGGCTCCATCGGGGTGGTTACCTTAAACCTGCCCAGACTGGGCTATATTTCTGAGTCCGAGGCGGGATTCCTTGACAGACTAGAAGAGTTAATGAAAATTGCAAGGGATTCCCTTCAGATCAAACGGGAGCTTTTGGAAGGATTGACTGAGGACGGGCTTTATCCATACACTCAGTTTTACCTTCAAGACGTCAAGGAAAACCGGGGGAGTTTCTGGTTCAACCATTTCAGCACGATAGGACTGGTGGGAATGAACGAGGCCTGCCTGAATATGCTCGGAAAGCCAATCGGAACCGAAGAAGGACACGAGTTCGCCCTTAAGACTCTCCGTGTGATGCGGGAAAGAATCCTCGAGTTTCAGAAAGATACCGGAAACCTCTTCAATCTGGAAGCGACCCCCGCCGAAGGCACCAGTTACAGGTTAGCCCGGATAGATCAGAACAAATTCGATGAGATCAAGATCTATAACCAGGAGACTTACGGGCAGGACGCAGAACCTTACTATACAAATTCGACCCATCTGCCCGTGGATTGCACCGGGGATTTGTTCAAAGAACTTGATCATCAAGACCCCCTACAAACGAAATATACCGGAGGAACGGTATTCCACGCTTTTCTTGGGGAGGAACTACCTTCTATTCGGACCACCAGAAGACTTGTGCGAACCATTGTAGAGAATTATAAACTACCGTACTTCACTCTGACCCCGACCTTCAGCATCTGCCCGAATTGTGGTCACCTAAAAGGGGAGGTCAGAACTTGCCCTACCTGTGGCTCCGAATGCGAGGTATGGAGCAGGGTCGTCGGATATTTACGGCCGACCAGCCAATACAACGACGGGAAACGGGAGGAGTACGAAGAGAGGAAGACCTTCCGGGTGAACCGGGAACATTAGCTAGGAGCAACGAATAATCCGGCCTGGCCGCAGAAGACCCGCAGAAGACCCATAGGAATTAAACTTCCTTTACCGGTCCGCGCGCGGAGGGAACCAGCCGGACCTGCCTTCTTTACCAACTTGAAACAGGCCTTAATTGATAGAGATATATACTCACCTTATACTAAACAGACAGTGAGCAAGCTTAATCGCTCGCAATTAGAGTCCGAACCCAAAAGGGAGATACCGTGAAAACCAACTACAGGTTGCCTTTCGACATACTGGGTATCCCGATCAAGCTAAACATTTCTTTTCTGATATTCCTTCCCG
>CAYZUF010000076.1:1559-7210 GCA_964481645.1 uncultured Thermotogae bacterium | reverse complement strand
TTCTTCTTTCTTTTCCTCCGGCTACTGAGATGTTTCACTTCGCCGGGTTCGCCTTCCTTCTCTTACTTTAATTCGGAGAAGGAATGAGTGAGGTTGTCTCACTCGGGTTGCCCCATTGGGAGATCCTCGGGTCAATGCTTGCTTGGCAGCTCTCCGAGGCTTATCGCAGCCGGCCACGTCCTTCGTCGCCTTCCGTTGCCTAGGCGTCCACCATCTGCCCTTGTCAATCCGTTACTACTACAGGATGCCTACTTACCTCACCCGTCTGTCAAAGATCAAATCCTTCCTGATTGCGCTTGAAAATATAGTGGTTGGGTGGGGGGATTTCAAGTGGTAGTGGGGCGAAAAGGTGGCCTATCGGGTTAGAAGCCGGTTTCCTTGCTTCAGCCTGAACTGGTGAAACGGTCGCCGAGCTCGAGGTGATAGCCGTTGACGAAATCCGTGCCGGACATTTTACTCCTTGAGGGTGGCTTGACCTCGGTCAGTTCGACGGCGGTCTCCCGGGCGCACTTTACGAACAACCCCGGACTGCCCGTGTTGATGACCTCACCGGGCCGGGCGTCTTTTGCCTCTTCTCCGAGCGAGGGCCGATCCGGGGGATGACCCCGGAGTTCCCCGAGGTCACGGGTGCGGCAGATATTAATCCTCTCACTGTCGAAAAAAGTATACGCACCGGGCCAGGGATAGGTGCCCCGGACGTGATCGTGAACTCTGGCGGAGAGTCGATTCCAGTCTATGAGGCCGTCCTCTTTGCTCAACTTTGGCGCGAAACTGGGTTCCCCTTCCTGGGGCTTTGGCTCTACCGTACCTTCTTCCAGGCCGGCCAGGGTTTCCAGGATCAGATCTGCAGCCAGGTCCCTCAGTCGGTCGTGGACTTGGCCCGCGGTCTCGTTCTTCCCAATTTCGGTTCCCTCTTTCAGGAGGACCGGCCCGGAGTCCAGACCTTCGTCCATGATTATAGTGGTAATCCCGGTTTCTTGTTCGCCCCTGATCACCGCCCAGTTTATCGGTGCCGCACCTCGATACTTCGGAAGGAGGGAACCATGGATATTGACCGGCCAGCGGACCAGATTCAACAACTTTCCGGATATCTTTTGTCCGTAAGCGGCCAGGACGAAACCGTCCGGGGCGATCTCCCCAATTCTTTCCAATGATTCGGACGAATTGATGTCTTCGGGCTGATATACGGGCAGGCCGATTTCCAGGGCCCCTTCCTTGATCGGAGAATGGCCGGGCTTCATACCTCGGCCGCTGGGGCGATCCGGTTGAGTGATGACCAGCTCCACCTCGTGTTCTCCGTCGACGGCCCTTAGGGAGGAAACTCCGAATTCAGCGGTTCCGATAAAGATCAAGTTCATTTCATCACCCCCCGGAGGAAGCAATCCAGAAGAATAAAAGATTGTCCCGGCACGAGCTGGAGCTTATTATATTTTACCCGGCGGCCAAACTCAATCTTGCTCGGGGACTCCAGGTTGCGAGGGGTAGAGTGCTTCTGGATGGAAGGCACTTGATCGAGGTGGGAAAAGGAAGATGAGCCCAAAAAAGAAAGGTAAATTGAAAAAGATCCTCAAGCTGGAAAGGGAATCCGGCTTCCAGGACCGGGCGGTAATGGGTGGCCTGGAAAGCATCTCCACGGAGCTGGTGAATAGCGAAGAGATAAAAAAGTTACTGGAAGGGTATTCCGAGAAGAAGCCGTTCGCCCGCCAAGAAATAGTCGAGGAGATAGAAAACCTCCTGGAATCCGAGGAGGACGGAGAGGAAGGGAGAGGAAAGTCGTCCCTGGATCAGCCGATCCGGAAGGCGGTCGGCGTCGGGGAGAAGAGAGGTAAGGAGTTTGGAAAGCTGGGGGTAGAGACTGTCCGTGATCTCCTTTTCCACTTCCCCAGGCGGATAGAGGACAGGAGAGTCCAAAAAAAGATCTCCGAAGTCAGCCACGGAGATCGTTGCACGGTAGTGGGAGAGGTTAAGGGGCTGACCAAGTTGAAGCCCCGGGGTAAGGTCGAACTGGTGAAGGCCGCCCTGGAGGATGACACGGGAACCATCTACCCGGTCTGGTTCAACCAGCCCTGGGTCAAGAACCAGCTAAATCAGGAATCGGAGATAGCCGTCTACGGGGAGGCAAAACGGGAATACGGGGAGATGCAGATGGAAAATCCGGTCTGGGAGCCCAGGACGGAGAAGGCCAAAACCAGAAGACTGGTCCCTATTTACCCGGGGACCGAGGAACTGAGCCAGAAGGTCATCCGCTGGGTGATCGGAAAAAACCTCGACAAATACCTCCCCGCGGTCGACCAATTTCCCCCGCTGGAGAGGGCAAAAGAGTACGAATTTTGGTCGAGACGAACTGCCCTGAAAAGAATTCATCGGCCGGAGGACTCCGGAGATTTCGAGCAGGCCCGACGGAGCCTCTCCTTTTCGGAGCTTTTCCTCTTCTATACGCAGTTATTGAAACAGAACGATTCCGAGCAGAGCGAGACTCCGCGGCTTTCGGTCCGGGAGGAGGACCTGGAGGATTTCCGAGAGAACCTTCCCTTTGAGCTGACCGAGGACCAGCGGGAGGTCTTGGCTACTATTACCGGGGACCTCGGTTCGCCCAGTCCGATGAACCGGCTGCTTCAGGGAGACGTGGGTACGGGGAAGACGGCAGTGGCGGCCGGGGCGAGTTATCTGGTGGGAATTTCCGGCTTTCAGACGGCGATGATGGCTCCAACCACCGTCCTGGCCGAACAGCATTTCCGGAACCTGACCAGGTTATTCGACGGTTTGCCCGTGGACGTGGAGCTACTCACCGGGGAGACCCCGGCGGACCGCCGGGAGGATATACTCTCTCGTCTGGGGGCGGGAACGATCGAGACCCTGGTCGGTACTCACGCTCTCCTGGAAGAGTCCGTGGGATTCCGGGACCTCAACCTGGTGATCATTGACGAGGAGCAACGGTTCGGCGTCGCCCAGAAGGAGCAACTGGGCTGGGCCGAGGGACCGTTGAATAGACTGGTCCTTAGCGCGACCCCCATCCCCCGGACCATCACCGCCACGGTTTACGGTCAGTACCAGGTATCGGAGCTGGAAGAATTCCCTCGGGGGGAGAAGGACGTCAGCACTTACTGGTTGAACGAGACGAAGCGGGATCAAGTATACGAGTACGTCCGGGGTAAGCTGGAGGAAGGAAACCAGGCCTTTATCGTTCTCCCTCTGATCGAGGAGTCGGAGGAACGGGACCTGAAATCCGCGGTGGAGACTCACCGGGAACTGGGTCGGAATCAGCTTCAGGGTTTCAACCTGGGCCTGCTCCACGGCCGAATGAGCCAGGAAGAAAAGGGAGAAAAGATAGCGAAATTCGAGAGCGGGGAATTCGACGTCCTGGTCTCGACGACCGTAGTAGAGGTCGGGGTAGATATTCCCCGGGCCAGCCTGCTGGTGGTGGAAGAAGCGGACCAGTTCGGCTTGACCCAGCTCCACCAGCTCCGGGGGAGGATAGGCCGGGCGGGGGACGAGTCCTACTGTTTCGCGATTGGTTCCCCTTCCACCCCCCAGGGACGGGAGAGGCTGGAGGCCTTCCGGGATATCTCCGACGGCTTCGAGCTGGTGGAGAGGGACCTGGAGATTCGGGGGCCGGGAGATCTGTTGAGCTCGGCTCAACACGGCTTCCGGAACAGTTTCCGTGCCTGTAATTTTTTGCGGGATTACGATATAATGGAAAAAGCAAGGAAGGAGGCGCGCCGGGTCCACGAGGGTGACGACGTCCCCCGCTGGAAGGAAAAGTTTCAGGACTACTTTGCCGGCGGGCTGAAATCGTTGAAGTCGGATTAGGTCGATTTAAGCGGAAGACGGAGGATCGATAATGATAGATGAAGAGAGCGTAAGACACGTTGAAGACCTTGCCGAGCTCAGCCTGACCGAATCGGAAAGGGAAGAACTGACCGACGATCTGGGTAGAATTATCGATTACGTGGACCAGCTCGGGGAACTGGATACGGAGGGAGTGGAGCCGTTGCGGCACATTCTGGAGGTAGAAAACGTGCTCCGGGAGGACAGACGGCGGGAAAATCTGGATCCCAAGGAAGTATTTAAGAATGCCCCTGACCGGGAAGGAGACTTCTTTCGGGTCCCGCCGGTGCTAGATAAAGATTAAATTGCTTCTTCCCTCAACCGGTTGATTCGGGGTAGACGTAGGTCCCCACCTCTTTTCCTTTCAGGGCCCGTCCGGTTGCCCCGTCCTCGAAGAAGTCAAAGATTACCATCGGGATGCCCGTCTCCCGGCAGATTCTGGCGGCGGCGAGATCAATAATCCCCAGTTCTCGCTCGGATAGTTCCTCGTAGGAAAGGGAGGAGATGAATTGGGCCTCTTTCTCGGCCGGATCGTCGGAATAGACCCCTGCGACGTTCGTTCCCTTCAATACAAGATCGGCGCCTATTTCGCCGGCTCTCAGCGCGGCAGCGCTATCGGTGGTAAAGTAAGGATTGCCGGTGCCGCCGGCGAAGATGGCTACCCCGCCCTGGCGAAGATGGGAGACCGCTTGGTCGGGATCTATCGGAGCCGCGACCCGGTCGACCGGCAATGCGGACTGGAGGAGGACCGGTATATCCAGCGATTGTAGTCGATCTTTGAGGATAATTCCGTTGATTATGGTGGCCACCATTCCGGCCAGGTCCCCGGAGGTCCTCTCCATCAAGTCCTGCTCCCCACCGCGGAGTATGTTTCCCCCGCCGACGACCAGACCAATTTGGACTCCTTGATCCATAGCTTCCTCGACCTGATCCAGGATGAAGTTGGTTGCGTCCGGCTCCAGCGGGTCGGCGTCCCCAAACCCGGCACCGGATATCTTGAGTACGGCCCGCGAAGGCGAAATTCTGGGAGGGGGGTTTTTCGATGAATTCACTCTAATCCGGCTCCCTTGAGAGGAGCGGTGGCCGATGTGACCATGTGAAGTAAAGTTATTCCTCTTCCTCGGTCTCCTCGGAATCGCTGCTCACGTCGAAGCGAGCGAAGCGACTGATTTCGATATCCTCGTTTACCTGGGCTGATAGTTCACCCATTATTTCCTCGATCGTCCTGTCCGTCTCCTTGACGGATTCCTGTTCCAGCAGGCAGGTCTCGCCGTAATACTTATCCATTTTGCCTTCGATTATGTCCTCGATGACGTGTTCGGGCTTGCCTTCTTGCTCGGCCTGCTTCTTATAGATTTCTTTTTCTTCCTGGACCACTTCTTCGGGGACGTCCTCGCGAGATACGTAACGAGGAGAAGCGGCGGCGACCTGCAGGGCTACGGTATCCACGAACTCTTTGAACTCGTCGCTGTTGGCGGTGAAATCCGTCTGACACTTTACTTCCACCAGAACTCCTACTTTGCCGTCGTGGTGAATGTAGGAACCTACCCTTCCTTCGCTCGACTCCAGCTTCCCTTCCGACATTTCCATTCCCTGTTCTCGGAGAGCCTGCTTTGCCTTTTCCATATCCCCGTCGGCTTCTTGCAGAGCTCGTTTGCAGTCCATTATCCCTACGCCCGTTTCTTGCCTCAGCTGTTTTACCTCTTCCGTACTAATAGCCATTCGTGTATCCTCCTAGGTGAAAATATAGGTCCGTGAATTTAGGCCGAGGCGCCTTCTACTTCTGCCTCTTCTTCTAACTCTTCCTCTACCGTTTCCTCTTC
>CAYZUF010000076.1:0-1459 GCA_964481645.1 uncultured Thermotogae bacterium | reverse complement strand
TTCCTCTTCCGCTGCTTCCGGTTCTTCGGTTTCCGGTTCTTCGGTTTCCTCTGCCTCTTCTTCGGGTTCCTCGACGGTTTCTTCTTCCTCTACCGTGGTGTCGGCTCCCTCCCGGCCCTCGATAACGGCGTCAGCCAGCCGCGAAGTCAGCAACCTGGTGGCTTTAATCGCGTCGTCGTTTCCCGGTATCGGGTAGTCGATTAGATCGGGATCGCAGTTGGTATCGGTGATGGCGATGACCGGAATATCGAGAATTCTCGCCTCGTGAACGGCGATTTTTTCCGTCTCCGGATCGATCACGTAGAGCATATCCGGAGGCTTTTCCATGTCTCTGATCCCGTCGTAATTACGTTTCTTTTTCTTTAGCTCCCGTCGTAGCTTTACTACTTCCTTGTTGGGCAATTGATCGAAGGTTCCGTCTTGCGACATCCTCTCTAGCTTGATCATTCTATCGACGCTGTCCCGGATGGTGTCGAAGTTAGTTAAGGTTCCCCCCAACCAACGGTGATTCACGTAGTGGGCGCCACAGCGTTTTCCCTGTTTTTCAATGATGTTTTGCACCTGTCTCTTGGTTCCGACAAAAAGAATCTCAGCGTCGTTCCTGATTTGACCCCGAACGAAGTCGTAAGTCTTTTCGAATAAGGCCTGGGTGGATTCCAGGTCAATTATGTGAATCCCTTTCCGCTCCATGAAAATATACTTCTTCATCTTGGGATTCCAGCGCTGAGTTCTATGTCCGAAATGGACACCCGTCTCTAAGAGTTCCTTCATGGTTAACAGTTCCACATCTTTTCCTCCTTTGTCTCTTGTCGAATAACTTCTCTTGCCCTCTCTTAGATTGCTTGAAGGCGAGAAGATTATACCGGAATATCCGCTGCGGCTTCAAGGCAAGCAGCTATAATTCCCTGCTATAGTCAGACTGAACTGTGCTGTTAGATATCCCTACCGATCGAAACGGGCCCCTCGCTTGGTTTGACCTTAACGGTACCCGGCGAAGCGAAAAGAAAAGACCTACTTGCCTCCCCGGCAAATAGGTCTTTTCTCTATTCTAATTCCCTTGAGTCACCTTATGAGTACGAGTGATGGCTCCTCAGTTAAGCAAGGATTGGATTTTATCTTTGTTGAATCCCACGACGATTTCTCCGTCGATGTCGATCACGGGAGTCCCTCGTTGTCCGGACTTTTCGATCATTTCTTTGGCCTTTTCCCTGTTTTTGGATACGTCATAGTCCGTGAAGGAAATGTCCTTCTCGTTGAAGTAATCCTTTGCAGCGTCACAGTAAGGACATGTGGGAGTAGAATAAATTGTTATCTCTTGGTCGTTCATTTGTTCGTTCATTGGGGGTCACCTCATGGATTTTTGTATGAGCACTTCTGGATTCACGCCAATCTCTTCCAGTTACTCGTAATTGATGTCGTAACAATACTTTATGCCTTCTTTGTTCTTCTTCAGGATGCC